>CACDLR010000006.1:0-35000 GCA_902553695.1 uncultured Pelagibacteraceae bacterium
CCTTATCAAGATTAATACCTTTTTTAATACTCTCTATATTTGCAAGTTGAATTATTGGGCCATCAGCTTGTGCTTCTGCATGTGGCATATTTAGTTCATGAATATGTACTCCTCTATCTGAAAGGGCCTTACATATTTCTAAACTTATTTTTTCATCTGGGTAGCCCGCGACTGAAAAACTAATTAATGCTTTTTTATTTTTTTCTTTGAGATTTTTAAAAATTTTTTTAAGTCTTTGACTCAAGTTTGTCTCCTAAAATTTTTTCTGCGGTATCAATATCTTTGTCGCCGCGACCGCAAATATTCAAAACCAAAAGTTTATCCTTGCCCATCTCTTTTGCTAGTTTTATTCCATAGGCAACAGCAAATGCTGGTTCAAATGCAATTAAAATTCCTTCAGTTTTACAAACAAGCTGAAAAGCATCAAAAGCTTCATCATCTCGGACATGGGTGTAATTTACTCTTTTAATTTTTTTAAGATAGGCATGTTCTGGACCTGCACTATAAAAATTAATTCCAGATGCCAAGCTAGAAGTTGATAGAGTTGCATCACCAGTATCTGATTGTAACATCATACTTTTGAAACCTTGCATAATGCCAACTGTACCATTGGTTAGTGCTGCACTGTGTTCAGGCTCAACTCCATATAGTTTAACTTCTTTATCATCTAAAAATTCGTGCACTGCACCAATTAAGTTTGATCCACCACCGATACAAGCGGCGATGGCATCAGGGAGTCTTCCTTCTTTTTCCATAATTTGTTCTCTTATCTCTCTTCCAATCACTGATTGAGCATATTGAACAATACGAGGGAAAGGATGGGGTCCTATGGCGCTCCCACAACAATAAAAAGCATCAGGGTCACTTGACCACGCTTTGAGAACCGCTGTACATGCATCTTTTAAAACTCCTTTTTTGCCAGTTCCATCAAAACATTCAATTACCTTTGCTCCAAATAGTTTTGCTTTTAAAACATTTGTTGACTGTTTAATCACATCATCGTGGCCCATGTATCCAATACAAGGTAGATTAAATTTTGCACATGCAGCAGCTGTTGCAATTAAATGAGCACCGGCTCCTGTCTCTGCATAAATTTTTTTCTTAGACATTCGCTTTGCCAATAATATCTGAAAGAGACTATTATTTAATTTATGGGCCCCAAGATGATTCAAATGATCTGATTTAAAATATATTTTAGCTCCCCCAATTTGTTTAGTTAGTTGTTCTGCAAAATAAAGGGGATTTGGACGACCAACCCACTCCTTTAAATAATATTCAAATTCATCGATAAATTTTTTATCATTAATTGCTTGGTTAAATGCTTCTTCTAACTCAATTAAATTTGGCATTAAAATCTCAGGCGCATACCTAGAGCCAAATTCTCCATAATAACCAGCCTCATCTGGTCCATTTTTGAGTGAATTTTTTGTCATTTTTAAGTGTTAATATTATGTACTGTATTCAAAAACATATCAATTTTTTTTATGTCCTTATTTCCATTTTCATCTTCTAAAGCCCCAGAAATATCGATCATATAGTCTGTATTTTTGAAATTGTGAATGTCTTCTATTTGAATATTTCCCGCAATCATTTTATTTAATGAATGGGGTACATCTTTTAGTAGACTATGATCAAAACTTTGTGACCTGTGATACCCTTTACTATCAAATAAAATTATATCTGATACTCCAGTATATTTTTTATATTTAATCATATCTTCTCTATCTGAAACAGTAATTGCTGTGATTATTTTTATTTTATATTTTAATTTTATTTCTTTAGTTCTTTCAGGATCTACATCATAAAGTTGATAATAATCAAAATTTAAGTCTTTAATTTTTTCTAAAATTTCATCTGTTGGTGAAACAAGAATGCTGGTAAAATTTATTTGTTTTTTGTTAACATTAATCAATTCTTTTAACTTTTGAAATTCAACAAATCTTTTACTTTTTTCATAATTAGTAATAAAACCTACAAATTTTGGTGGATAAGGGTGGTTTAAAATAAATTCTAAAGTTTTGATATCTGAGACGCCACAGATCTTCGTTCCCTTAATCATTATATAAATGATTAATCAATTTATAAATATTTTTTTTAATATTTCCTTTTGTGATAGGTCTACCAATTACTAACCAGTTACTTCCACTTTTAAAAGCATTAATTGGTGTCATAGTTCTTTTTTGGTCATTTACTTTTTTATTTATTCTTATACCAGGTGTTATTATTTCTTTTTTAAAAATTTTTTTTACAAATTTAACTTCTCGAGCACTACATACTAGAGCATCTAATTTTGCTTTCGTCGCTAATTTTGCTTGATGAGCAACTAATAAATTAAGTTGTTTATCATAGCCAATTTGTTTAAGAGATTTTTGACTCAAGGAAGTTAAAGTTGTTACTCCAACAATCTTAGTTTTTCCTGATATTTTTTTTACAGCTTTCAATGCCTCTAGTCCTGAACTTATATGAATAGTTATATAATTCGCATTTAAATCTTTAACTGCTTTTACTGTTGAAACACAAGTGTTTGGAATATCATTTAATTTTAAATCCAAAAAAGTAATTTTATTTTTTAATTTTGATAAATAATTTCTACCATTCTTAGAATTTATGAATTCAAGACCAAATTTATAACCAAAAACAATCTTCGAATTTTTTGTTTTATGAATTATTTCATTTATCTTTTTGATTTTTGTTGTATCGCAAGCGACAAAAATCTTATTTTTATTCATTTATCTTTTTTTTCCATTCTTTGGAACATTTAAACATAATGCTTTTTTTTTCAGGAACTTCAACTTTTTCAAGAGTTTTTGGATTTAAAGATACTCTCTTTTTTTGAACTTTGGTTTCAAATGTTCCCAAACTATCTCTTAACTCAATTCTTTCTTCATTACACAATGCTTTTGTTATTTCAGATAAAACAATATCTAACAATTTATTAATATCTTTTTGGTATATATTTGGGAAGTTTTTTGAGACTATTCTAAGTATTTCTGATTTAGATACTGACAATTTATATTTATTTTTCTTCTTTCTTTTTATTATCTAGTTTTTCAGACAGTGATGAAAAAGGTAGATTTTTTCCGGAAGCATCAGAACCAAATTTTGATACCGCTTCAGCATTCAAATTTTTCTCTAAAAGTTTGACGGAAAGTTGTATTTTCCTCGTTTCCATTGATAATGAAGCAATGGCAACATCTATACGATCACCCGCTTGAAATCTATTATAGTTTCTAGACTCTTCCACATTTATCGCTAATTCATTTTTTTTGATTAAAAATTCTAAATCATTTCCTTCAACTGAAACCATTATACCTTTGGAGTTTGTTGAATTTACTTTAACAGTTAATATATCGTTAACTTTCTTACCTTTAAATGTTTCTACGAACGGATCATTTTTTAAATCTCTAATTGATACCTGAATTTTTTGATCATCTGGCATAATTTCCATTACTTTAGTTTCAACTTCATCACCTATATTTAATTTTTTTACATCTTCCTCTGGTTTTCCATTCCATGAAATATTTGATGCATGAAGATAAATCTCAATATCGAATTCTTTTATGTGTATAAATATACTTAAATCTTTAATTTTTGAAATTGTACCTTTAACTGTAGAAAATTTTGGATATTTGTTTGCAAAACTTTTAAAAGGATTTTCTTTTGTTAATTTATGTGAACAAAATACTTTAGAATTTGGAATATCAATCTCTTGAATCATCACATCAATAGTTTGTCCAACTTTAAATAATTTGTTTGGAGATACATTTTTTTTATATGAAAGCTGTGATGCGTGACACAAAGAAGTTAATCCACTTTCTAGCTCAATAAACAATCCATAAGTTGCTATTGAAATAACTTTACCAGGATAAATTTTTCCAATTTGATATTTTTCACCTATGTTATCATATGGTGATGGAGTTAAAGCTTTAATGCTGCAACTCATCTGCATTTTAGATGTATCTATATCAATCACTTTAACATTTACTTTTTGTCCAATAGTAAATAATTCTTCCAAGTTATTTATTCTTGAATGGCTCACTTGGCTTTGATGAATAAGGCAATCTATCTCAGAATTTACCTCTATAAAAACCCCAAAACTGCTGAAGCCTTTTATTACACAATCCTCAATAATTTGACCAACTTTATACTTTGCAATAATATCTTCTTTTTTTTCTTTGACTTGAGAGTTTAAAACTTCTCTTCTTGAACAAAGTACATTTCCTCTAGTCTTATCTACCCGAACCACTTTAAATTCTAATTCTTTATCAAATAAATGATCAAAAGATTTTACAATTTTAGTGTCAACCTGTGACCCCGGTACGAAAAAAAGCGCACCAGTTTCAGAGTGAGAACCTATGAGTCCACCTTTTATCTTGCTAACAAATTTACCTTTAATCACTTCATTTGATTCGAACGCTTTTTCTAATGCCCAAAAACCTTTAATCTTCGCAGCTTTACTACTTGAAACTATACATTCACCTGTTCTTGCATCTTCAATTTTTTCTAAATAAACTTCTATCATTTCGTTTTCTTTAATATCTTTATTTGGATATGTTGTTTTTATTTCTTGTAAATCTAACATTGCTTCACATTTTAATCCTGGGATTAATATGAAAGCTTGCTTTGCAGTTACTTTAGTTATTTTGCCTTGAAGAATTTTACCTTCTTCAATTTTAGTTTTTGAAAATGTGTCTAATAAAAGTTTTTTGAATTTTTGATTTTGAGTATTCGAAATGTCCTTATAAACTTCCATTATCTATTTAGTTTCCTATCCATAATCGCTTTAATTTTTTTAAAGCAGGCTTTCTTACTTAATTTAGTTGTATTAATCAAGATCGAATCTTTTGTTTTTTTCAAAGGTCCGTATTTTCTTGTACGATCTAATTTGTCACGTTTTTTAATGGTTTTTAAAACATCTTTGTATGAAATATGTCTTTTTAATCTTTTATATTCTAAATATCTTCTCTTAGCTCTAATTTTAACATTTGCAGTGATGAAAAATTTAAACATTGCATTTTTTAACTGCACTGAAGTTATATCTCTACCATCAAGTATTGAGCCAGAATATTTTTTTGGTGGCTTGTAAGCACATATTTGCTGAAAATTGTGCACAATATCTCTAATTTTTTTATCCTTTGCAATTATTGCTGCAGACATTGCAACACTGTCATTCAAAAGAGTTTTGCTGGTTAAAGATTTGACGTTTAATTTATTAATTTTTTTTTTTATTAAACTATAAGAAAATTTTTTTAAAAACTTGAGTCTTAGATAGCCTATGTACCTATAGATTTTGCCTGTATCCAGGTAGTAAAGATTATAATGTTTCGCTATTAACTTTGATTGAGTTCCTGCTCCTGATGCCGCAGGGGAATCTATAGCGACAGTAATAAATTGTTTTTTATTCAATTAATTTTAGCTCCTAATTTTTTAACAATCTCTAAAAAATTTGGAAAGGATGTTTTGATAGAGTCTTTGTCATTTATTTTCCATTTACCACCTAGAGTTAGCGCAGCGATTACAGACATCATAAAAATACGGTGATCTTTAAGAAATTTTTGAATATGATAACTTTTATTTAATTTTAATTCAGAATTTCCATATATTTTGATAATATCTTTTTTTTTAATAACTTTTATACCAATCATTTTTAAAAAACTAATTGCTAAGTTTAATCTTGGACTTTCTTTTTTATTAAGTTCGTCTAATTTTCTAAAAGTAGATACTCCTTTTGATTTAGCAGCAACTAGAAATATTAATAAAAATTCATCTATTGCAGAACTGTTTAAACTCTCTGGACAGTTAATAGGTGTTAGTTTTATAGAACTTTTAATCTTTATATCCCCGATTAATTCGCCTCTATATTTTTTTCTATTAACAATATTGATTTTTGCATTCATTTTATTAAGTATTTTTAGAATTCCTATTCTTGATGGATTTAAATTAATATTTTTTATAATCAAACTCGAGTTTTTTGAAAGCAAAGTAAGTACAATAAAAAAAGAAGCTGAGCTTACATCTCCTGGTAATTTATAATCAAATGATTTAATTTGATTTAAGCCTTTGACATGAATTTCATCAAATGATTTTAATTTTTTTATTCTAATTGGATAGTTTAAGTATTTTAATAATAGCTCGGTATGATTTCTTGATTTTTTTGCCTTAATTTTGGTTATACCAGGAGTATTCATTGCACTAAAAATAACACAAGTTTTTACCTGAGCGCTTGCTTTGTTTTCGTAAAAGTTAATTGGTCTCAATAATTTTGTGCCTTTTATTTCAAGTGGTAACTTCCCATTTAGTGACTTAGTTTTAACTCCGAATAAATTCAAAGGTCTAATTACTCTTATAAAATCTCGTCTACTTAAACTCCTGTCACCAATTAATTTTATATTCTTATCTAAGCTTGAAAGTAAACCTAATATACATCTTGCAAGTGTCCCCGAATTACCTGCATCTAATATTGTATTATTTTTAACATCATAACCACCAATACCAACTCCATATATCTCAAAATAATCTTTATTTTTTTTATAGTTAACTCCAAGTTTTTTTATTATTTTAAGAGAATTAATTACGTCTTCTGATTCTAACAAATTAAAAATTTTTGAGCGGCCAACCGCAATTGAAGATAAAAGTACACATCTAATACTTAAACTTTTATCGCTTGAAACAAATATTTTTTTTCGTTTAAATGGTTTAATGACATTTGCTATTTTTACCTGATTTTTCACAGTAGATTAAAATTTAAATCCTTCGCCAAAATATTCTTCAATTGCTCTCGTATTTTTAACCAGTTCTTGAGGTGTACCTTTTGCAACAATTTTTCCCTCAGATAGTATCATTGCTTTATCAACGCAACTAAGCAAATCTCTAGAAGAATGGTCAGATATAGAAACTGATATTTTTTCGAACATTTGTAAGCTAACTATTATTTGTTGTATCATTCGAACACTTTGAGGATCAAGAGCTGCAAAAGGTTCATCTAAGATTAAGATTTTTGTATTTTTAACCATTGCCATTGCCAATGTAAGTTTCCTGGCTTGTCCACCAGATAGAAACTTTGATTTTAACTTTTCAACATTTTGTAACTCAAATTTTCTCATTAAATTATTTATCTTTGTTAGTCTCTCATCTTTATTATCTATGTGTAATTCAGCAATAGCCATAAGGTTTTCATATGTGGTAAGATCTGACCAAGATCCACCATATTGTGGAACCCAAGAGATACCAAATCTAGTACATCTTAGGTGAGTTGGAATATTTGTAACATCAATTCCATTTATCAATATTTTTCCAAAAGTAGGCTTAACTAAACCAATAATACAGTGATAAATACTACTTTTTCCTGCACCATTTGGACCAAGCAGTCCACAAATTTCAGAACTTTGAATACTTAAATTAAGTTGCTCAACTATTTGTCTGTTTCCATAAGATATTGTGAGATTTTTAATCTCAATAATTGGCTTTTCCTCTTTAAACGATTTAATTCTAAATTTTTTAATTAAACTCATGATTTGTTTTGAATCTCACTTTTTCGGAATTATTTAACATTTCTAAATTAACGTCACCAGTTATCATGTCAATTAGAACTATATCAGTATTTAAACTTGTATTATAGCTATTATAAACAACATTATTATAAATTTTAGATATATCTTTAGTAAATAATACATCTAAATTTTCAGAATTTATGACATTATCTAAATATTCTATTTTTACATCACCGTAGAATAAAGTATCATGGTTTATTTTTTCATAGATTGCATAGTTTGAATATACGTTAATAATTCCTTTATTTTTAAGATTAATAACAGAAGTCACCTTTTCTAGCTTAATTTTATTTTGTTTTTGGTATTCTAGGTCAACTGTAGCTTTTTCAGCATTTATATAAAAAGAATTTCCACGATTATCAAAAGAATTATATTCAATGTTTAACAATTCGTTAGTAATTTCATCTTCAATAATTTTTTCGATTTCTTTGTCTTTTTTTTCTACAGGATTTATAGTTTTTGTTTTTTTATCAGAAATAAATGAATAATAAAAAATTATTATAATCGCTATTATTATGGAGGTTAATACTACTTGAAAAATTAGACTTAACCTCATTTTAACTGATATTTGCGTTTAGGATGTTATGTAAAGTAATTAAACCTGATATCTTTTTTTTGTTTTTTCGATATACACATAGCGCTGAAATTCTTTTATAATTCATAATTGATAAAGCTTCAGCAGCCAATACATCTTCCCTAACCATTATTGGTTTTTTTTTCATTACTTTCTTAATTATTTGATAATTAATATTATCTGACTTATAAGAAATCCTCTTAAGATCACCATCAGAAATTATTCCCGTCATGTTTCCTTGCTTATTAATTGCTATTAAAACACCTAGGTTTATTTTATTAAATGTTTTTAAAGCCGTTTTAATATCTGAATTTTCATTTATAAATGGTATTCCTTTTCCTTTATGCATTAAATCACCAACTGTTTTTAATCTTGCTCCTAAACTTCCTGAAGGGTGATATAACCTAAATTTTAATTTAGAGAATTTTCTATGTTTTATAGTTGATATTGCGAGACAATCTCCAAAAACAATTTGAGTAGTTGTGCTTGATGTTGGAATATAATTCCCCGGTCCAGCCTCAGTAACAGTTGGAAGTAAAAATTTTAAATTACTTGATTTATATAATAATGAATTTTTTTTAGAAGTAACCCCAGCCAAAGTAATTCCCTTATTTCTTTTTGTATACTGAATAATATTTTTTAATTCTGCAGACTCTCCACTATGACTAATCAAAATTAATACATCTCCTGAACTAATCATACCCAAGTCTCCATGTGAACATGATCCTGCATCTACATAAAATGAAGGTATTCCAAGAGATGATAATGTTGATGATATTTTTCTACAAATTATACCTGATTTCCCTACACCTGAAAAAATAACTTTTCCTCTACACTTTAATATTGAATTTACTATTTTATCAAAATCTTTGTTGATAGTTTTTTTTAATTTTTTAAGAGAATTTATTTCTGTCTGAACAACTTCTTTTCCAATTGAAGTGAAATTATTTTTCATATTTTAATGTGACCAGATATCCTCTGTAAATGATGCTAAATCTAAGTCAACTCTAGTTTGTAAAAATTTAATTGCTTTTACATAAAGATCATATCTATTCTCTCTAATTAATATATCTTTTAGCGCTGTACTAATTTTATGAAGGTATACTACATCATTGGCACAATATTTTAATTGTTTATCGTTTAGGTTCCCACCAAAGTCACTACTTTGTTGTTGTTTACTTAATTCTACCCCAATAAATTCCTTAACTAAATCCTTCAACCCATGTCTATCCGAATAACTTCTTGCAAGGCGGCTCATTGTACGTGTACAAGCAACATTTTCTACATCTATATTTAGGTATTTCTTAATAAATCCCATATCTGCTCTGGCATAATGAAATATTTTTTCGATATTTTTATTCACTAACAACTTTTTTAAATTTGGAGCATTATAATTTTCTCTATTTAATTGAATTATATGAGCATCGTTATTTCCTGAAGATAATTGAACCAAATAAAGCTTGTCTCTATTAACATTTAACCCTGAAAACTCAGAGTCTACTGCTAAAGACTTTTTGTCATCCAGCTTTATTTCATCTGGCAAATCATTTTTATGTAATTTAATATTAATTTGCATTAGTTATATATATATGAAACCAAAAGAAATTCTAGTATTTGGCGGCTCTGGTCAAATTGGGAGACATTTACTAAGAAAATTAACAAGAAAAAATTTTAGGGTAACTGTTGTAACGAGAAATATTCATAGAAAAGGTTATGTTTTAAAAAGTTCAGGAAATGCTGGATGGATTGATATAATTGAATTAGAAACCTTTAACTATAATAAACTAAGCCAAATTTTTAAAAATAAAGATATCTGTATTAATCTAATTGGTATTTTAAATGAAAAAAATAAATCCTCATTTAATAATATGCATACGTTCTTACCAAAAACTTTAGCCTTGCTTTCAAAAGAACATAATTTAAAACAATTTATACATCTCTCTGCACTTGGAGTAGATAATGCAAATAAGAGTAAATATGCATTGAGCAAATTAAACGGAGAGACTGAAATAAAAAATATTTTTGATAAATATGTAATCCTAAAACCATCTTTAGTCTACAGTGTAGATGATAATTTTTCGACGATGTTGATGAGTATGTTAAAGTTGATGCCATTTTTTCCAATTTATTACCATGGTAAAACTATTTTTTATCCTATTCATGTTACAGACATGTGCGAAATTATTGAGAATATAATAATAAACGAGACTAAAAAAGAAACAATTGAATGTATTGGACCTGAAAAAATTTCTTTTAAAGAATTAATTTTAAAAATCTTAAAATCCCTAGAAATATATAGACCTTTATTACCAATGCCGCTAACAATTGCTAAATTCGTAGCAACTTTTTTTGAGATATTTATGAAAAATCCATTGCTTACAAAAGATCAATTAATTTTACTAAATTATAATAATGAACCATCTGGAAAGTATAAAACAAACATAGATTTAAAACTTAATAGTAAGTTAAAGTATTTTGAAAATGAGATTTTAAAATATTCCTATATGTGGAAAAATGAAGGAGAATTTTCAAAGCAAAAAAATAAAATTAATTGAAATTATATATTACGCAGATTTTACTTTTTTTTCTAAAAAAGTTGGAACTTCATCATCTTTAATTGGAACATCTTCTTTCTTTCCCCGTGGTTGATACACGATCATTAAATGAAGAGGGCAGTATGAAAATTTTTCTACTGTTTTTCTACCACAGAATGAGGAATTTTTCTCATCTGGATGTCCTTCCATATATTTACAGGTACTTTCATTTAATTCTTCTAGAGATATATTTTTTGCCTCCTCAAAATTTTTGTCTAAAACTAAACTTTTGAACTTTGATCTTCTAGAAATATAATTTGATTTCCTTGTATTATTAATTTCTTTAGAGGAATGATTAAAATTCGCGTTTCTTTTTTTTATTTTAGATGATAAATTTAATCTATGTGCTTTACCAATTACTGCGTTTCTAGTAACTCCACCAATTAGCTCTGCAATCTGAGATGCGGTTTTCCCTTTACCCCATTCATTTTTTAATATTTCAATCTTTTTTTCGTCCCAACCCATATATTACTAAATGTTGTGTTTTAATTTATTATATATACAATATAATGTAACACACAAATAGTATATTTAATCAAGTATTTTTTTGATTTTCTTAACAAATTCTTAGGAATTAAATTTAACCGATAGTTGAATTTTTATATAAGTTAATATGATTTAAATGTGTATAAAATAAATATAAAATTTTATGACATCTTTAGCAAACAATTATAATAGAAGAAACATATCCTTTAAATACGGAAAAGGATCTTTTTTATATTCAACCAATGGAAAAAAGTATCTAGATTTTGTACAGGGTATAGCTGTAAATTCATTAGGACATGCCCACCCAAAATTAGTTAAAACGATAAGAGATCAATCAAAAAAACTTTGGCATGTTTCAAATGCCTTTCAAATTCCGGAGGGAGAAAAATTAGCCAAAAAGTTGTGTCAAAAAACATTTGCTGATTACGTTATGTTTCAAAACTCAGGTGCTGAAGCAACAGAGGCTAGTATAAAAGTAGCTAGACGATATTTTTATTCTATTGGGAAACCTTATAAAACGAGAATTTTATGTATTAAAAATTCTTTTCATGGAAGAACTTTGGCTACAATTTTTGCAAGTGGATCTAAAAAAATGACGGAAGGATTTGGTCATATAGGCGGTTTCGACCATTTTGTTTTTGGAGATCATAAGTCTTTAAAGAAAAAAATTAAAAAAAATACGGCAGCAATTATGGTTGAAACAATAATGGGTGAGGGTGGCATTAAGGTAATACCAGATTGGTGTTTAAAAGAATTGAGAAAATTATGTGATAAAAAAAAAATATTACTTATTTTAGATGAGGTACAATGTGGAATTTCACGATCAGGAAATTTTTTTGCTTTTGAAAAATCTAAAGTCGCCCCTGACATTGTACCTATAGCCAAAGGCATTGGTTCTGGATTTCCTATCGGTGCAGTTTTAATGAATAAAAAAGTTGCCGCAGGTATGACACCAGGAACACATGGTTCAACTTTTGGTGGCAACCCTTTAGCTATGTGTGTTGGAAATTCTGTGATGGATTTAGTTTCAAGCAAAAAATTTCTTAATAATGTAAAAAAATCTTCAAGATTTTTTTTTTCAAACTTGAATCAATTGAAGAAAAAATATCCAAATATCATTAAAGAAATAAGAGGAAGAGGCTTATTGATTGGTATACAGCTTCATACAGATCAAAGTAATTTTATTAAAAAACTTACGGAAAATAAATTGTTAACAATACGAGCAGCAGAAAATGTTGTTCGTATTTTGCCACCTTTAAATGTTAAAAAAAATGAAATACGTATGGCGGTAAAAATTATAGATAAAGTTTGTTCAGAACTAAAATAATATGAAAAATTTTATAAATTTAAAAGATATTCCAGCTAAAGATCTTAGAAAAATTCTTATTGATGCTAAGAAAAGAAAGAATAAAAGGAAGAAAATTTCTACACTTGATACTGATAAAGATAAACCTTTAAAAGGAAAATTACTAATACAGATGTACGAAAAACAAAGTTCTCGAACCCGTTTAAGTTTTTATATTGCAATTAGCCAGCTAGGAGCTAGCTCAATAACTGTTAAAGAAAGTGAATTGCATCTTGGTAAGGGAGGTGAAAGCCTAGCTGATACAGCTAAAATCTTGTCAACTTATGGTGATGGTTTTTTACTAAGAACAAATAGTGATAAAAAAATTTCGGATTTTAGTAAAAATTTGACTATACCAATCGTAAACTTGCTTAGCCCGAGCTCTCATCCATGCCAAGTACTTTCTGATGTATTTACAGTTGAAGAAATAATGAAAAAACCAATATCAAAATTGAATATTTGCTGGATTGGTGATTGTAACAATGTATTAAATTCTTTGATAGCTGCGTCAATCAAATTTGATTTCAGTTTAAATATAGGATGCCCAAATAACTATTCTCCCCCAAAATTTGTAATAGATTGGGTTAAAAAAAATAAAAAAACAATAAATATCTTTAACGATCCAAAACAAGCTGCAAAAAATGCAGATGTAGTTTTTTCAGATAAAGTAGTTTCTTTAAATGATAAAGGTAATAAAGAAAAAAAAATTAGAGATTTCAAAAACTATAAAATTAATTCTGAATTAATGAAAGTTACCCGACCCCAAAGTATTTTTTTACACTGTTTACCAAGAGGAAATGAAGTTTCTGAAGATGTTTTTTTAGGAAATAAATCTAAAGTTTGGCAACAAGCCCTAAATAGAGTCCATGTGCAAAAAAGTATTTTATTATATTGTTTTGGAAAATTAAGGTAAAGGAAGAGGTTCGTCAGAATTTTGATTTAAATAAAGTATAACAGACGCTCGATCTTTATCTTTTCTTAAACCAGCAAAAGCCATTTTAGTTCCTTTAATATGTGCCTGAGGTTTTCTTAAGTATCCATTCATTTCTTCAAAATTCCATTCCTTACCATATTCTGTTAAAGCCTGAGAATATTTATAATCCTCTATTGAAGCAATTTTTCTACCCAAAACTCCATAGAGTGCTGGACCAATTTTGTTTGCTCCACCTTTCTCAATTACGTGACATGCGGTACATTTTTTAAATACCTTTTCTCCATGTGCAATGTCTCCTAGAGCTAATAAAGCAGAAATATCAACCTCCTCGACACTTTCGGTTTTTGTATCTGATATTTGTTTAGCTGTGCCACCATCCGGCACCTCTACTTTGTAACCAGTGGTATCTGGTTTATCTACATGAAAAACTACGTTTGATATTTTACCTATTCCAATAAATAATAGGGCTATTAACAGTATTGAGGCAACTATTTTATTTATTTCAAATGAATCCATGTTATTTACTTTTTTACGTCGTATAACATGTTAAACAAAGAAAATAATATATAATTGTTTTAATTTAAGCGGCTGAAAGACGCATAAATACTTATATTAATGACTAAAACTATTATTTTAATACCTTCTAGACTGGGCGCCTCAAGATTACCCAATAAACCTCTTCTTAAAATCAAAAATAAATCAATAATTAATCATGTTTACGAAAAAGGTTTATCAACTAATATTGGAGAGGTTTACGTTGCAACTGGAGATAAAGAAATCTTTGATGAAGTAATAAGAAATAATGGAAAAAGCATTCTTACATCAAAAGAACATCCAACAGGAACAGATAGAATTTTTGAAGCTTTTGAGCATTTACAATTGGATGATGTTGACTTTATAATTAACTTACAAGGGGACGAGCCTTTGATAGATATTAATGACATTATCAATTTGAATAATTTTGCAATTAAAAATAATTGTGAAATAGCCACACTTGCATGTAAACTTGAATTAGAAAACAATGAAAATCAAAATGTTGTTAAAGTAATTTGTGAAGAAAATATTGAAAAAAAGAAAATTTCTACAGCTAAAAATTTTTTAAGATTTATTAAAGAAGGAAATATAAATAATGTTTACCATCATATCGGAATATATATATATAAAGTTTCTACATTAGAAAAATTTGTAAATTTAAAACCTTCATTAAATGAAATCAATTTTAGGCTAGAGCAACTTAGAGCACTAGATAACAATATAAAAATTAATGTTGTTTTTGCAAATACCATCCCAATTGGTGTAGATACTAATGAAGATTATCTGGAAATCAAAAAACTTATGGAATATAAGTCTTAAATTATGAAAATTGCGTATCAAGGCATTCCAGGAAGTTACAGTGAAAGCTGTGCAAAAAGTAATTATCCTAAATGTGAGACCATTTCTTGCAAAACTTTTGATGAGTGTTTTGAAATGGCCAATGATGATAATAATATTAAAGCAATAATTCCAGAGTCTAATAAAACAACTGGTAATATAGGCATAGAATATTTGATTTTTAAATTTAGGCTAAATATTCAAGCAGAACATTTTTACAAAATAAGTCATAATTTACTTGGTATAAAAGGTAGTAATATTAAACAAATAAAACATGTTTACTCACATGCGCAGGCATTAAGTCAATCATCTATTTTTATTAAAGAAAATAATTTAGTTGAACAGGTTAGAGCAGATACAGCTGGATCAGCTAAATTTGTTGCAGATAGCAATGACAAAACAAAAGCTGCTATTGCATCTAGTTTAAGTGCAAAAATTTATAATTTAGAAATTATTAAAAAAGATATACAGGATAACAAGGAAAATTTTACAAGATTTTTATTGATGGGAAGAGATGTTATTCAACCTGAAACTGATGGTAAATTATATGTTACATCTTTTTTATTTAAATTAAAAAGTAAACCAGCCGCCTTATATAGCGCTTTACAAGGTATGGCAATTAACGGAGTTAATATGATTAAACTTCAAAGCTTCCCTGAAAAAAATTCTTTTTCTTCATATTTTTTTCTATGTGAGGTTGAGGGAAACTTGAATGAGACGAAAATTAAAAATTCTTTAGAAGATTTAAATTATCATTGTGAAGATATGAGTATTTTGGGGGTTTTCGAGGCTGATAAACTCAGAAAAAAATAAGATATCATATTGAAGAAATTAAATTATTACTGATATAATATGATGGGGGCCATCCAGGTGAAGGTACCATTAACTCCCCTAGGTCTTAACGGAAGCAAGGGTATTGAGTATTTATTCAGGTTGGTTGGTCTCCTTTTGATTTATGATTTCAAAAAGTAAAGTATTAGCATTAAAATATAGACCTCAAACTTTTGATGAATTGGTAGGTCAGAAAGTTATTGCAGAAAGTATTTTTAACTCGATCAAAAATAATAAAATTCCTAATGCATATATGTTTTTAGGAATTCGAGGTTCGGGCAAAACAAGTACTGCAAGGATAGTGGCAAAAGCATTAAATTGTGAAAATGGAGTACAAAATTTATGTAAAAAAAACTTCTGTGAGAGTTGTAAGTCTATTATTGAAGGAAATAACATTGATATATTAGAAATAGATGCTGCCAGTAAAACTAGCGTAGATGATGTTAGAGAATTGATTGAATTTTCAAGATATAAACCTACGTCTGCAAAATATAAGATTTTTATTTGTGATGAAGTTCATATGTTTTCTAAATCAGCATTTGCTGCTTTATTAAAAACATTAGAAGAACCACCTGATTATCTTAAATTTATATTTGCAAGTACTGATGTTAAAAAAATACCAGTAACTATAATTTCAAGATGCCAAAGATATGATCTTTCCAGAGTTAAGTCTGAGGAATTATTTAATTATTTAGTAAATATTAAAAATTTAGAAAATGGAAACATTAGTGATGACGCAATTAAATTGATAGCAAAATTATCAGAAGGATCAGTAAGGGACTCTTTATCATTGCTTGACAGAGCAATGTTAGTTGAAAATAATGGAAAAGAAATTGATCTTAAAATTGCTCAGAAAATATTTGGCTATTTTGAAAAAAGTATCATTTTAGATTTATTAGAATTTATTTTAGAAGGTAATGAAGAAAAAGTATTAAAGTTATACAGAAGTATTTATAATTCTGGCGTAGAGCCAAAAACTTTTTTAAATGAGTTTATGGAAACTCTTTATTATATTAAAAATATTGAATTTATAAATCTTGATGGGGATAATTTTGATTTAAATGATAAAGAATTCGAAAAAATTAAATCAATATCAAAAAAAATAGAAAAAAAAGATTTACTATTACTATGGCAATTTACTCTAAATAACCTTGAAAAAATTGACATAATAAATAATCAACATCAATTCATTGAAATGTTTTTAATAAGGTCATTATATTTAAAAAAAATTTTGATTAATAAATCGAAAAATGATCTTGAAAAAGAGCAAGAAAATTTTAAATCAGAAAAAAATATTTTTGAATCAAAAATTCAAGTGCAAAATGAGACTGTAGATCAATTAAAAAATATTGAACAAAAAGAAAAAACAATTTCTACCCCTGAAGTAGAAAACAAAAGTGTAGATTTTCAAATTAAAAGTTTTAAAAACCTAATAGATGTATGTGAGAAAAAAAAAGAGCTTAAGATAAAATATGAGCTTGAAAATAATTTAAGATTAGTTAGTTTTAAAGATCAAAAAATTGAAATTTCATTTAGTTCAGATCTTGAAAAAATATTTGTAAAAGAGTTAGCAGCAAAGTTATTGGAGTGGACTAATAAAAGATGGATTATTGCTTTTTCAAAAGAAAATGGAATGCCTACTATAAAAGAGCAAAAAAAAAAAATTTATGATAATTTAATTAATCAACAGTCTTCATCCAGTTTTTCAAAAGAAGTGAAAACAATATTTCCAGATGCACAACTTTTTAACGTAAAAGAGGAAAACGATAAATGACAGATTTTTCAAAAATATTAGAGAAGGCAAAAGAATTAGAAAAAAAAATGAAAGAAAGCCAAGAAGCAATTAAAAAAATTGAAGTTATAGGAACCTCAGGTGGAAATTTAGTAGAGGTAAAGTTAAATGGTGAAGGAGAAATGATATCGATAGAAATCTCAGGTCAACTTTTAAAAGAAGAAAAAAATATAATCGAAGACTTAATTAAAGCTGCTTACAATAATGCAAAATCATCCTTGAAATCAAAAACAAATGAAGAAATTTCAAAATCAGCAGGAATTTTTGGAGCTTCAGGCTTTAAATGGCCCTTATAATTTGAATGCAAAATCTAGATGAAATAGAAGAATTAATTAAGTTAATATCTAAACTTCCTGGTTTAGGACCGAGGTCTGCAAGGAGAATTGTTCTCAAATTGATAAATAACAGAGAAGAGCTAATTAAACCTATGGCTAAAAATTTAGCAAACGTTTACAAAAATATATCCAGATGTCAGAATTGTGGATCACTAAAGTCAAATAATAATGGATGTAATAATTGCCAAACAAGTAATAATAAATTTAACAAAATTTGTGTTGTTGAAAATATTGCTGACCAATGGAGCATCGTATCCTCAAGTGTCTATCAAGGATATTTTCATATTCTTGGTGGAACTATCTCGTCTAATAATCAAAATAAAAAAGATTTATTAATAGATGCGCTTGTAAATAGAGTAAAAAAACAAAAAATTGAGGAAGTAATATTAGCTACAAGTGCAACAATCGAAGGTCAAACAACCTCATTTTACATCCAAGATAGTTTAAAGAATATAGATGTGAAAATATCTAAACTTGCACAAGGATTGCCTATTGGAGGAGAAATTGAGAATTTAGATGATGGTACTTTAATTTATGCTTTTAAAAATAGGAAAGATATAATTCAGGATTAATTTTTTTTAATCAACCTATTGAGATGTAACAATGGTTCAGTATACCCTGAAGGTTGATCTTTTCCTTGGAATACTAACTCGCATGCGGTTTTAAATGCAATTGATTTATCAAATTCAGGATACATTCTCTGATATAATTTATCTTTTTTGTTTTGCTCATCAACCACTTTTGCCATTTTCTTCATAATTTCTAAAACTTGTTTCCTACTACAAATTCCATGATGTAACCAATTTGCAATATGTTGAGACGAAATTCTAAGAGTTGCACGATCTTCCATCAAGCCAATGTTATTTATATCAGGGACTTTTGAACAACCTATTCCTTGATCAATCCATCTAACAACATATCCCAGTATTGTTTGAGCAGAGTTAGATATCTCTTTACTTATCTCATCATTAGACCAGTTAGGTTTTTTTATAATTGGAATAGTTAATAATTCGTCTAAGTTATTTTTATCTTTATTTTTTAATTTAGAATGCTGTTCAAATATATTTATTTGATGATAATGAAGAGCATGAAGTGCTGCTGCTGTAGGAGAAGGAACCCACGCACAATTTGCACCCGCTTCTAAGTGAGAGATTTTTTGTTTTAACATATCAGCCATTTTATCTGGCATTGCCCACATACCTTTACCAATTTGTGCAACACCAGAAAAACCACAATTTAATCCTACCTCTACGTTATTTGTTTCATAAGTATTGATCCAAGTAGATGTTTTCATGTCTCCTTTTTTAATCATAGGCCCTGCTTCCATTGAGGTATGCATTTCATCACCTGTACGATCTAAAAAACCAGTATTTATAAAGAAAATTCTGTCTTCAAGTGTTCTAATACATTCTTTTAAATTAACTGAGGTTCTTCTTTCTTCTTCCATGAGACCCACTTTTAATGTCAAAGGATTTAAATCTAATACTTCCTCTACTTTTGAAAACAATAAATCAGTAAAAGCTGTTTCATCAGGTCCGTGCTGCTTTGGTTTAACTATATAAATTGAGCCTGTTCTTGAATTATTTTTATTTTTTAAGTCGTGCATTGCACATAAAGATGTAATAAATGCATCTAAAATTCCTTCTGGTATCTCCGATCCATCTTGTAACAAAACTGCAGAATTCGTCATTAGGTGACCAACATTTCTATTAAGAAGAAGCGCTCTTCCATGCATACTCTCTTTTTTGCCCACTTTAGAAATATAATTTCTGTTTGGATTTAATTTTCTCCTCAATTTTTTTCCATCTTTTTCAAACTCAGCAACTAAATTTTTTTTCATTAGACCTAACCAATTTCTATAACCAATGATTTTATCTTCAGCATCAACTGCGGCTACAGAGTCTTCATGATCACAAATTGTAGAAATTGCTGCTTCTACTATAATATCTGATATTCCTGCAGGATCTCCTTTTGCACTAAATGCACTTGGATTAATAATAATTTCAATATGAAGATTATTATTTTTCAAAATTATTGCAGAGATTTTTTCTTTATCTAATCGATAGCCTATATATTTATTTTCATCTTCAAGTTCTGCAATGCCTTTGTTTGTTTGTATTTCCAATTTATGATTTTTAATTAATATTTGATTTACTTTCTTCCAAGATGAATTTTTAAGTTTAAAATTTTGATCTAAAAAGTTTTTAGTATACTGAATTACTTGCAAACCTCTCTCTGGGTCATATCTCTCACTTATGGACTCCTCCGAAGATATAATATCTGTTCCGTACAAACTATCATATAAACTCATCCATCTTGCATTTGCAGCATTTAATGCATATCTCGCATTCATTATTGGAACTACTAATTGTGGTCCAGCAATACTAGAAATTTCTTGATCAATATTTTTTGTTTTAATTTTAAAATTCTGTCCTTCTTTTTTAAGATAACCTATTTTTTCTAAATAAGATTTATAATCTTTCAAATTAAATTCTTTTTCATAATTTTCTAAATGCCATCTATCTATGTCTAATTGTAATCTTTTTCTTGTTTTCAGTAATGCTCTATTTTTGGGAGCAAGTTCATGACTTACGCTACTCAATCCTTTCCAAAATTTTTCCTTAGTAATCCCAGTTTCTGGTATAGCTTCATTATTAACAAAGTTATAAAGATCTTCCGAAATAGATAAGTTTTCTGTATTTTTATATTTTTTTGACATAGTAAATTTGGCGTGCTTGTTTTAAGAAAATTTTATATAATAGTAAATTGATAAAATTAGGCCACTTTGTTGCCTTTATTATATAAAATATTGAAATTATGAAAAATTATTTAAGTTTTGAGACTGAATTAAAAGAATTGGAGGCTGATCTTGATGCCTTAAAAGATCCATACAACAAAGAGGGAATCACCAAAGTTGATACTGATGAAATATTATCTTTTGAAAATAAAATAAATAACAAATTGGAAAAAATATATTCTAATTTAAATCCTTGGCAAATCACACAGGTTGCAAGACACGAAGATAGACCCAAAGCAAATTACTTTGTTGAAAATTTATTTGACGAATTTATATCTTTGTCAGGTGATAGGTTTTATGGAGAGGATAAGTCAGTAATAGCTGGATTTGCAAAATTTAATAATAAATCTGTTTTGGTTATTGGACAAGAAAAAGGAGAAAATTTAGAAGAAAGACTTGATAGAAATTTTGGGATGATGCGGCCAGAGGGCTATAGAAAAAGTATTAGATTGATGCAACTGGCAAATAAATTTAAAATTCCAATTATTACCCTGATAGATACACCCGGTGCATATCCAGGAGTTGGGGCTGAAGAAAGAGGTCAAGCAGAGGCAATTGCTAGGTCAATAGAAACTTGCATGAAACTAACCGTTCCGAATATATCAATAATTATTGGAGAAGGTGGTTCAGGTGGTGCTATAGCGTTGGCATCATCAAGCAAAGTAATAATGTTAGAAAACTCAATTTATTCTGTAATATCGCCAGAGGGATGCGCAACTATCTTGTGGAGAGATCCAAAAAAAACTTTAGAGGCTGCAACTGCAATGAAACTAACTTCTAAGGAGCTATTTGATTTAAATATAGTTGACGAAATTATTGAAGAGCCCATAGGTGGAGCTCATAGAGATAGAGAGCAGACTCTTATAAATGTTCGTTCCTCAATTGAGAAACATCTACAAAGTTTTGAAAAATTTAATGAAGATGAAATATTAATGCAAAGAAAAAATAAGTTTTTAAAGATAGGAAGAGGTAGTGGTTTTACAGTAAGATCAAATCAGGATACTGGACTTACTCTTAATAAAAATAATTATGACTTTTATATTGAAAAGTTAATGAGAGATAAAAAACTTGTAATCGGAATTATTTTGTTTGCTAGTATAATTTCAGCTATTGTTTATTTATTATAACGATCCACAACAATTCTTATATTTTTTATTTGTAGCTGGACAAACTTCATTTCTTGAGATTTTTTGTCCTTTATTTAAAATTAGCAAACACTTTGGATTAGTTGAAACTTTAGTTTTTCTCTCTTCGTTAGTATTATCTGAAACAATTTTAATATTTAACAATAACCCCACAAATTGCGTTTTAAGTTTATTTAAAAGCTCTTCAAATAATGTAAAAGCCTCCTTTTTATATTCAATTAAGGGATCTCTCTGTCCATATGACCTTAATCCAATTACCTGCCTCAGTTGCTCGAGGTATTGAATATGCATTTTCCAATTTTGATCTATTAATTGAAGAAAAAGTCTTTTTTCAATCTCCTTTGACTGATCTTGACCCAATATTTCAATTCTTTCATTTCTTTTACTATTAAATCTTTCAATTATTTTATCCCTAAATTCTTTATTATTAGATGACTTTAATATTTGTATTTCATCATTTTTAAACGTTCCACCAAGCGTTGATAATATCTTCTTTTCTATGTCTGTGTTTGTTTTCTGGAACTCTACTAAATCATCAATTGTTGAATTTATAAAACTATCTCCAAATTCGTAAGAATTTAAGCTTTGCATAACCTTTTTTCTTTGCGAAAATATAACATGCCTTTGATCATTTAAAACATCATCAAATTTTAACAATGATTTACGTATATCAAAATTTCTTGACTCTACTTTTTGTTGCGCTCTTTCCAATGCTTTATTTATCCAAGGATGATCAATACTTTCTCCATCCTTAAGCCCTAACTTTTCCAATATATTATTCATTGATTCTGAACCAAAAATTCTCATTAAATCGTCTTCTAAACTTACAAAAAAAATTGAATTCCCCTCATCTCCTTGTCGACCAGATCTCCCTCTAGCTTGATTATCTACCCTTCTACTCTCCATTCTTTCAGTTCCTATAACAAATAATCCTCCTAATTTTTTTATTTCATTTCTTATTTCTTGATCAGCATCCTTGCCTCCAAGTTTGATGTCAACTCCTCTACCAGATATACTAGTAGTAATTATTACTGATTTTTTTGCGCCTGCGTTTGCAATAATTTCTGCTTCTTTATTATGATTCTTTGCATTTAAAACTACGTGTTTAATTTCTTTTTTATTTAGTAAGTTTGAATAGTGTTCAGATTTGTTTACACTACTTGTAAAAATTAATAACGGTTGTCCTGATATAAATTTTTCGTTTATCAATTTTACTATAGCTTCGTCTTTTTCTTTTTCAGTTCTAAAAATTTGGTCATTAAGATCTTTCCTTATCATTAATTTATTAGTAGGAACTGAAACAATTTTTAAGTTATAAATTTCATAAAATTCTTGTGCTTCGGTAACAGCTGTTCCTGTGCAACCACAAAGTTTTTTGTACAACTTAAAATAATTTTGATAAGTGATTGATGCAAGAGTTTGGTTTTCAAATTGTATATCTAGATTTTCTTTTGCTTCTAAGCTTTGATGTAATCCATCACCAAATCTCCTTCCTGGCATTTGTCTACCAGATTGTTCATCTATAATTACAATTTCTTTATTTTTTACAATATAATCTTTTCCATTCAAAAAAATATAATTAGCTCTTAAGGATTGATTAACCAAGTGAACTAATGAAATATTTTCAGGATCATAGAAATTATTATTTTTTAAGATTCCAACCTCGGAAAAAATTTTTTCTACATTATCAATTCCTTTATTTGTTAAAAGAATATTTCTATTTTTTTCATCGATATCAAAATCATCATTATTTAATTTTTTAATTAGTTTGTTCACTATTATATATTGTTCAGTTTTATCTTCTGCTTGACCTGATACAATCAAAGGAACTCTTGCTTCATCAATTAAGCATGAGTCAATTTCATCAACTATTGCATAGTTGTGCTCTCTTTGAACCATCTCCTTTTTGGAAAATTTCATATTATCTCTTAAATAATCAAAACCTAACTCACTATTAGTTGCATAGGTAATATCATAAGAATAATTTTTTCTTCGCTCATCATCATTTTGTCCAGAATTAATATATCCACAAGAAACTCCTAATAGATTAAAAATTTTTCCCATATTTTCCGAATCTCTTTTTGCTAAATAATCATTAACTGTTACTACATGCACTCCATTGCCACTCAAGGAATTTAAATATGCGGCAAGAGCTATTGTTAAAGTTTTTCCTTCACCTGTTTTCATTTCAGCTATTTTATTTTCATGAAGTACTATCCCACCTAGAAGCTGAACATCAAAGTGTCTTTCATTATTAATTCTTTTTGAAGCTTCCCTTACTAAGGAATATGCTTCTGGTAATAAATCATTTAAATTAGCTCCATTTTTCAATTTCTTTTTTAATTCTTCCGTTTTTTCTGGAAATTTATCGTTTTCAAAAACTGCAAATGTTCCCTCTAATTTATTAATTTTATTTACAATCTTTGCTAATTTATCCAGTTCTTTCTGGTTAGATGATTTAAATATTTTTGATATTAAATTTAGAGGATTTAGCATATGATTAATTAGTTTTTTAAACAAATGTTATATAATCATATTATTTATTTTTTAAACATTTATGCTATTTAAAAAAGAAAACTATCAAATAAAGACTAATTCTATTGGTTTTTATCAAGATCTTGAACATATTGACGGTATTGGAATATCATCTGTTTCAGCAAATTTATATGTAGGTAAAAAAAGAGACGAGATAGTAATATTTTACTTTAGAAATGGTGCAAACCATGCTTCAGTTTACACACAGTCAAAAATATTATCAGAAAATATTAAATGGAATTTAGAAAATTCAAGTGAGAAGATATATGCACTACTTGTTAATACAAGAAATGCAAATGCTTTTACTGGTAAAGAAGGTTTTAAATCGATAAATAATATTGCCACAATACTTTCAGAAATCTTATCAAAAAAACAGATCCAAGATGAAGAAGAGCCAAAAAAAATAAAAAATAAAAACCTTTTATTTGCCTCAACCGGCACTATTGGTGAAACATTTCCTGAAAAAAAAATTTCTTCTGTAATTCCTAAATTAGTTGAAAATATTAAATATGTTCAAAACAAGTACGTTTGGATGAAAGCCGCTATGGGAATACTTACGACCGATACTAAACCTAAATTATCAATGGAGGAATGTAAGATTGCAGGGACACCGGTGAAGATCTATGGTTTAGCAAAAGGATCTGGGATGATACATCCAGATATGGCAACTACATTGGGATTTATTTTTACAGATGCAAAAATAAGCGGAAGTATATTAAAACAATTATTGAAAAAAAATATACAAAACACATTTAATGCAATAAGTTGTGATGGTGACACAAGTACAAATGATATGGTTAGCATATTCTCAACAGGTTATGCAAAAAATTCAAAAATAAAATCATATAAAGATAAAGTTTTAGAGAACTTCGATAAATCACTCAATAATGTTTTAAAAAACTTAGCTAAAAGCGTAGCAGCAGACGGGGAAGGATCTTCTAAATTTGTAATTGTAAAAGTAGAAAAATGTAAAAACGAAAATGATGCAAAAAAAGTATGCTTTTCAATTGCTAATTCACCACTTGTTAAAACTGCTATCTCTGGAGAAGATCCAAATTGGGGAAGAATAATAATGGCAATTGGAAAAGCAAAAGTTAATGTTAATTTAAAAAAATTAAATATTAATCTTGGACCATATAAAATTATAGAAAATGGTAAACTATTCCAAAATTATAACGAGGCTGAGCTAGGAGAATATATGAAATCTCAAGAGATAAATATAAATATCCAAATGGGGACTGGAAAGAAAGAGTTTGAAGTTTATACTATGGATTTAACTAAAAAATATATAGAAATTAACTCGGATTATAGATCTTGAATATTTAAACTGAAGAATTAATTATCAAAATTAAAATGATTAAATATAAACTTAATTGCAAAAATTGTAAAAATACATTCGATAGTTGGTTTGCCTCATCAAAAGAATTTGAAAAGCTACAAAAAATGAAATTAGTAACTTGTTCAAACTGCAACTCTCTTAAAATAGAAAAATCAATTATGGCTCCAAGAATTTCAACTAATATTAAATTAAGTAGAGATAATAAAAATACAAAATTTAATGAAGTAAAATCTAAGATTAAAGAATTTCAAAAATATATAAATAAAAATTTTGACTATGTTGGAAATAATTTTAGTTTTGAGGCTAGATCAATACATTATGGTAAAAGGAAAACAAAAAAAGGCATATATGGAAGTGCTTCAAAAAAAGAGATCTCTGAATTAAAAGAAGAGGGTATACATACATCGATAATCCCATGGATGGAAGATAAAGAGAATTAAATTTTTTTAAACTTGCTAATATAATTTACGTCTGGTTTTTTATTCACTATCCACTTATCATTTAGAATATTATAATTTAAACCATTTATTCCACAGAATTTTAGACCATTCTTTTCACAAATTTTTTGTAATTTTTCTGGTTCAACAAATTTAAACCAATCATGGGTCCCTACAGGTAGCCAGTTTAATACATACTCAGCGCCAATTATCGCAAATATATAAGACTTTAAAGTTTTGTTAATCGTAGCAATGAACATTATTCCATTTTTCTTTAATAGAGACGTGCTAGACTTAATAAAAAAATTTATATCTTCGACGTGTTCAATTACCTCCATATTTAAGATAATATCAAATTTTTTATTTATTTTTAAACTTTCAGGTGAGGAACAAATATACTTTATTTGAAGGTTATTTTTTTTTGCATGTAAGCTTGCAATTTTTATATTTTTATCTGAAGCATCAATACCTGTTACTTTACCTCCTAACCTGCACATCGGTTCAGAAAGTAAACCACCACCACATCCTATGTCTAATATTTCTAAGTTTGAAAATGGTTTTTTTTTATTTTTAATTTTAAACTCTTCAATTACGTTATTCTTTATGTAATCTATTCTTATTGGATTAAATTTGTGTAATGGCTTAAAATTTCCTTCCGGATCCCACCATTCTCTTGCTAAATTATTAAATTTTTCTATTTCTTTTTTATTTATTGTGTTATTAGCCATAAATTTTGATTTAAAATTAATAATATATTTTAAAAAGTTAATATAAGAAATAATAATGAAAATTGTAGTATTAAAATTCGGAGGAACATCTGTTGGATCTATTAAAAAAATCTTAAAAGTAACCAAAATAATTTCAGGTTATATTAAAAAAAGATACAAAGTTATTGTTGTATCTTCAGCAATGAGTGGAGAAACCAATAAATTAGCTAAATTAACAAAGAAAATTTCTTCTAATTTTATATCATCAGAATATGACGCAATTGTCGCAACAGGAGAACAAATTGCATGTTCTCTAATAGCTGGTGGTTTGAGTGACAAAGGTTATTTATCAAGATCTTGGCAAGCATGGCAAATTCCAATAATAACTAGAGGAGATCATTCACATTCTAGAATTATAAATATTAATAAAAAAAATATATTAAGATTTTTAAAAAAAGGAGGAATACCTGTAATCGCTGGATTTCAAGGTATAAATTCTGAAAATAGAATTACCACGATAGGACGTGGCGGTTCGGATGCGAGCGCAATAATGCTTGCAAAGTTTTTTAAAGCTAAAAAATGTATTATTTATACAGATGTTGATGGAGTATACACTACTGACCCAAATGTATCGAAAAAAGCAAAAAAAATTAAACAAATATCCTATGAAGAAATGCTTGAAATGTCATCATTAGGGGCAAAAGTTATGCAACCCCACTCCATACAAGACGCTAGATTAAATAGAATTGACATTGAGGTTAGATCCTCTTTTAGCAATAATAACGGATCATTGATTACAAAAAGAAAAAATATTTCAAATAGAAATATAATTAGAGGTGTTTCATTTACTAAATATGATTCTAAAATTACACTTATAGGTGTAAAAGATAGACCTGGAGTTGCGGCAGCAATTTTTGCACCTCTTTATAAAAATTCAATAAACGTTGACATGGTTGTACAAAATATATCATCAAATAAAAGAGAAACAGATTTAACATTTACTGTAAAAAACGAAGATCTTTTAAAAACTGAGAAAATTATAAAAAAAAATAAAAATATTATTTTTAAAAAAATAATTGTAGATGAAAAAGTATCTAAAGTATCTATTGTAGGAGTAGGCATGATAACAACTCCTGGTGTAACTTTTAGAATGTTTAATGCATTAGCAAAAAAAAATATAAATATAATAGTTATTTCTACCTCTGAAATTAAAATATCTGTCCTAATTGATAGAAAAAATTTAAATAAAGCAGTTGATGTCTTACATAAAGAATTTAAATTAGATAATTAAATTAAAATTAATGAGTATAAGACCATTTAGAGACATAAATAGAAGAAAAACCAAAGAAATCTTTGTTGGAAACATCAAGATTGGTGGAGACAATCCAATTACAGTCCAATCAATGACTAATACATTAACAACTGATATAAAGTCTACAATTTTACAGATTAACAGCATAGAAGAGGAGGGAGCTGACCTTGTAAGAGTTTCGTGTCCAGATGAAGCTTCAAGTGCCGCATTAAAACAAATAGTTAAAAATGTAAACCTCCCAATTATTGCAGATATACATTTTCATTATAGAAGAGCTATTGAAGCTGCAGAAAATGGAGCATCTTGTTTAAGAATAAATCCAGGAAATATCGGAGATAAAATAAAAGTTAAAGAGGTAGTAAAGGCAGCAAAAAATAATAATTGTTCCATTAGAATTGGAGTTAACGCTGGATCATTAGAAAAAGATATACTAGAAAAATATAAAGAACCATGTCCTGAAGCACTAGTAGAAAGTGCTTTAAGGAATATAAAAATTCTAGAAGATTTAGATTTTTATAATATGAAGGTAAGCGTTAAGTCATCTGATGTTTTTCTATCATTATGGGCTTATAGACAACTTTCTAAAAAGACAGAGTATCCTTTACACCTTGGAATAACAGAAGCGGGAAGCTTTATACCAGGAAGTATTAAATCTTCAATTGGACTTGGAAATTTGTTATTAGATGGCATTGGGGACACAATAAGGGTCTCCTTGTCAGATGACCCAATTAAAGAGGTTAGAATTGGTAATGAAATTCTCAAGTCTTTAAACTTAAAAAAAAGAGGTATAAAAATTATTGCTTGCCCATCATGTGCACGACAAGGATTTGATGTAATACAAACAGTTAAAATCCTAGAAGATAAACTTTCTCATATAAAGTCTTCAATTACATTATCTATAATTGGATGTGTGGTAAATGGGCCAGGTGAGGCAGCTCTCACTGATTTTGGGATTACTGGAGGTGGCAATAAAAATCATATGTTATATATCAATGGTAATCAAATAAATAAAATTTCAACAAATGAGATGATAAAAAAAATTATTTCTTTAATAGAAAAAAAAGAACTTGAAATAAAAAACAAATCTAAAAATAACCTTTAATGACTCTACCATTAAAAAAGGTTATGGAAATTTTGGAAAAACATTCAGACTTGGAGAAAGATTTATCGGGAACAAATTTGGATAATAAATCTTATGCTCAAAAATCAAAACAATATTCTGATCTGAGTGAAATCATTCATTATGCATTAGAATTTTCTAATTTTGATAAAAACAAGAAAGATTTAGAAAAAATAATAACTGATAATGATAGTGAGAAAGATATAAAAGAACTTGCTAAATTGGAGTTAGAAGATTTAAAAAAACAACATATTGAAAACGAAAATAAATTAAAAATTTTTTTACTCCCCAAAGATGAGGCTGATGCTAAAAATGCTATTTTAGAAATAAGAGCTGGAACGGGTGGTCTTGAAGCAAGTTTGTTTGCATCTGATCTTTTTAAAATGTACGAAAAAGTATGCAACAAAAAAAAATGGAAATTAGAAGTTATCAGCTTATCCAAAAGTGATGCAGGAGGACTAAAAGAAGTAATAGCATCCATAAAAGGAAAAAATATATATTCAAGTTTAAAATACGAAAGCGGTGTTCATAGAGTACAACGTGTACCTGATACAGAAACTCAAGGAAGAGTACACACTTCAGCAGCTACAGTTGCAGTCCTTCCAGAGGCTGAAGAAGTTGATGTAAAAATTGAAGATAAAGATTTAAGAATTGATGTATTTAGAAGTAGCGGACCAGGAGGACAAAGTGTAAACACTACAGACAGCGCAGTTAGAGTTACACATATTCCCAGTGGAATTGTTGTAAGTCAACAAGATGAAAAATCACAGATTAGAAATCGTGAAAAAGCTCTTAAAATTTTAAGATCAAGGTTATATGAATTTGAGAGAAAAAAAATTGATGATCAAAGATCCAAAGATAGAAAAAGTAAAATAGGCTCAGGTGATAGATCTGAAAGAATAAGAACGTATAATTTTCCACAGGGTAGAGTTACTGACCATAGAATCAATCTTACACTTCATAAACTTGAGGAGTTTATGCAAGGTGAAATTTTTGACTCAGTTATAGAAAATCTTGAACTCCAAGCTCAAGAAGAACAATTAAAAAGTTTAAATTAATGAATTATAGAAATTTAATTTATAAAGGAACTTCAATATTAAAAGAAAGCTTTATAAAAACTGCACAAATTGATGCTGAACTTTTACTTACGATTTCACTTAAAAAAAGTAGAGAAAAAATATTATTAAATTTAGAGAATAAATTGTCATTAGAAGAGATAAAAAAATATCTAGATTTGATTAATAGGAGAAAAAATAATGAGCCTATTTCATTTATAGAAGGTAAAAGATTTTTTTGGAAAAATGAGTTTATTGTAAATAAAAATGTTTTAACACCTAGATATGAAACAGAAATATTAATAGAAGAAGTTTTACGAATGCATAATACTTCAAATTATATCAATGTTTTAGACGTAGGCGTAGGCTCAGGATGTATATTAATTTCCTTACTTCTTGAAAAAAAAAATTGGAAAGGAACAGCTTTAGATGTTTGTTCCTTAGCCCTTAAAACAGCAAAATGTAATGCAAAAATGCAACAGATTGAAAATAGAATTAAATTTATAAACTCTGATATTGACAATTTTTTCAGTAGAAAATATGATTTAATTGTTAGTAATCCACCTTATATAAATAAGGTAAGCTACAATAATCTTGATTTGGATGTAAAAGCTTATGAGCCTCATAAGGCGCTTTATGGTGGTATAAATGGTTTAGATACTATCGAGAAAGTAGTTAAAAAAAGTAAATTCGTTTTAAAAAATAATGGATTATTAGCACTGGAAATAGGACATGATCAATATTATATGGTAAAAGAATTATTAAAAAAAAATCAGTTTTATATATTAAAATCAATAAAAGATTACCAAAACATTTACAGGTGTTTAATAGCGAAAAAAATTAAATAGAATGAGAAATTTCAGAAATAATAGAAGGAAGTATAGAAGTAATTCATTTGATAGAAATTTAAAAATCAATTCTAATGATCAAAATTTGAGTACAAGCTTAGGCAATGTATCCGACTTTAAAAAGAAGAATTTTAACAGAAATAATTTCAATTCTTCTAAATTAATACAAAAATATTCAGATCTCGCAAGAGAGGCGTTGTCAAGTGGAGATAAAATTCTTTATGAAAATTACATGCAACACGCAGAGCATTTTATAAGACACTCATCGAATTTGCCAAATGGTGCGTCAAAAAAAAATGAGAGTTCTCAAGATATAAAAGAAATTAAATTAGCAAAAAATTCAGATAAAGACATCGGTCAAGAAGAAAATATTTAGTTCAATTTATTAATTAATTCTGATTTGAGAACATCAGTTTTAATTCTTGTAATTTCAAATTCTTCTCTACTTTTACCTTTCAACTTTTTTCCTGATGGTAATTTTAAGGTTTGCGAATTAATTTTTTTTCCATTTTGTATAACTTCATAATGTAAATGGGGCCCTGTAGACATTCCAGTGGAACCAACATATCCAATAATTTGACCTTGGCTTACTCTAACTCCTTTTTTTATTCCTCTTGCAAACTTAGACATGTGAGCATAGACAGTACTGTAAGTAGTATTATGTTTAATTTTTACACAGTTTCCACCACCTCCACACCAACCTGCTTTTAACACTCTTCCACTTCCTGATGCCATAATTGGAGTTCCCATAGGTGCTGCAAAATCAGTTCCTTGGTGCATTTTATTATATCCTAGAATTGGATGTTTACGCATTCCATAACTCGATGATAACCTTGCACCATTAATTGGCGTTTTCATCAAAGTTTTTTTTATACTTTGACCGTTTGCCTCGAAATGATCATTTATTTTTTCCTTTTCAGAATTAAAGTAATAGAGTTCAAGGGATTTACCACTCAGGATAAGATTTGCATATAATATATTTCCATAATCTATAGTTTTATTTTCATCATTTTTAAATTCTTCATAGACAATTTGAAAACTATCGTTTTTTTTTATATCTCTCTGAAAATCAACTTCAAATCCATACATTTGTGCAAACTGAATAATTACATTTGGATCAATTTTTTTTTCTATTGCTGATTTATATAAACTATTCCTAATATAATTTTCTTTATAAGTTTTAACTAATCTTAATTCTTTAACTAGCTCTTTATATTGTAAAGAATTATTATTATTACTAGAAATAATTAAATCTTTTTTTTTATTAATAGGTATTGTAATTTTTTTTATTTTTTTTCCATTTAAATTATCTATTTCAAAAACTATTTTTTGATTTTCAATTATATTAAATTTTATTTTCTCATCTGATATGAAATTAAGTACCTTTTTTTTTTCATTTAGATTTAAATTTATTTCAATTAAAATTTTCTCAAAACTGTCACCAGCATTAACTCTATAATTTATCTTTTCGAATCTTGGATTTAAGTTACTAAATATTGAGCTAATTGTTTTTTGCAAATAAGTATTTTGAGATAAATTTTTCAAACTTTTTATTTGAGTATCTTTATAATTGTTATGTATGTGAATGATTGCAACTGACAAAATTAGCAAAATAGTTAACACCAAAAAAGATCTAAAGTCCTGGACCTTTTTCAAAAACTTATTTTTCTCAAAGAATTTGATCATTAAAAAAACCTTATTTATAAAGGTTTTTTTAGCATATTTTACTATATCTAATAGCTTGATTTATAAATTTTTTAGCATATAAGCATCCCACTTAACTTAAAAAAGTTATATTTATCAGGCTTTTTAGCTTGATTAGCTATTTTAATTGTAAAAATTTAAGAAGAGAAGTGTGGACGGTTAAGGTTACCAAAATTTGTCGTACACACTTCAAATCACATATAAATTTATTCTTAGATTTATATGGAAGCTAGTGTGCGCCGTTTTTAAACTTAAGAGTTTGATCATGGCTCAGAACGTACGCTGGCGGCACGCCTAATACATGCAAGTCGAACGAGGTAGCAATACCTAGTGGCAGACGGGTGAGTAACATGTGGGTACCTTCCCTTTGGTGAGGAATAACACGAGGAAACTTGTGCTAATACCTCATAAGTCTTTACGGAGAAAGCTTTATGCGCCAATGGATGGGCCCGCACTTGATTAGTTAGTTGGTAGGGTAATGGCCTACCAAGACTTTGATCAATAGCTGATTTGAGAGGATGATCAGCCACATTGGGACTGAGACACGGCCCAAACTCCTACGGGAGGCAGCAGTAGGGAATCTTGCACAATGGAGGAAACTCTGATGCAGCGATGCCGCGTGAGTGAAGAAGGCCTTTGGGTTGTAAAGCTCTTTCGTCGGGGAAGAAAATGACTGTACCCGAATAAGAAGGTCCGGCTAACTTCGTGCCAGCAGCCGCGGTAATACGAAGGGACCTAGCGTAGTTCGGAATTACTGGGCTTAAAGAGTTCGTAGGTGGTTAAAAAAGTTGGTGGTGAAATCCCAGAGCTTAACTCTGGAACTGCCATCAAAACTTTTTAGCTAGAGTATGATAGAGGAAAGCAGAATTTCTAGTGTAGAGGTGAAATTCGTAGATATTAGAAAGAATACCAATTGCGAAGGCAGCTTTCTGGATCATTACTGACACTGAGGAACGAAAGCATGGGTAGCGAAGAGGATTAGATACCCTCGTAGTCCATGCCGTAAACGATGTGTGTTAGATGTTGGAAATTTATTTTCAGTATCGCAGCGAAAGCATTAAACACACCGCCTGGGGAGTACGACCGCAAGGTTAAAACTCAAATGAATTGACGGGGACCCGCACAAGTAGTGGAGCATGTGGTTTAATTCGAAGATACGCGCAGAACCTTACCAACACTTGACATGTTTGTCGCGACTTTAAGAGATTAAAGTCTTCGGTTCGGCCGGACAAAACACAGGTGCTGCATGGCTGTCGTCAGCTCGTGTCGTGAGATGTTGGGTTAAGTCCCGCAACGAGCGCAACCCTCACTTTTAGTTGCCATCATTTAGTTGGGCACTCTGAAAGAACTGCCAGTGATAAGCTGGAGGAAGGTGGGGATGACGTCAAGTCCTCATGGCCCTTACGTGTTGGGCTACACACGTGCTACAATGGCATTTACAATAGGATGCAAAATGGCGACATTAAGCAAATCCTAAAAAAATGCCTCAGTTCGGATTGTACTCTGCAACTCGAGTACATGAAGCTGGAATTACTAGTAATCGCGGATCAGCGCGCCGCGGTGAATACGTTCCCGGGTCTTGTACACACCGCCCGTCACACCATGGGAGTTGGTTCTACCTTAAGGCAAAGTTTAAAACCTTTGACCACGGTATAGTCAGCGACTGGGGTGAAGTCGTAACAAGGTAGCCGTAGGGGAACCTGCGGCTGGATTACCTCCTTTCTAAGGATGATTAAGGATTATTTCTTAATCTAAATAATTAACAGGTTAATGTTGACCGTCCTCATTTCTCTTCTTAAAATTAAAGTGTTACTTTGACCGGAATGGGCCGGTAGCTCAGTTGGTTAGAGCACACCCTTGATAAGGGTGGGGTCGAAAGTTCGAGTCTTTCTCGGCCCACCATATTTTTTATGGGGGATTAGCTCAGCTGGGAGAGCGCCTGATTTGCATTCAGGAGGTCAGCGGTTCGATCCCGCTATCCTCCACCAGTAACACTTAGTTATTTTATTTGTAAATTAATTTTAAATTATCAATATCTATATCCGATTGTTCGAATAGATGAACAATCACAAATGTTCGAATAGATGAACATTTTAAAAAATTTGATTCAACACAGAATTTTTTTCTGTGCATAAATCAAGCGTTTAAGGGCGTGTGGCGGATGCCTTGGCACTGAAAGCCGACGAAGG
>CACDLR010000006.1:40000-41724 GCA_902553695.1 uncultured Pelagibacteraceae bacterium
TTATTTAGTTTCCAAAACTTCTTGTTTGTCTCTAAAAAATTTACAAAATTTTGATTTTTGAAAGGATTAACATCTGAGACAAAAAAGTATAATAACAATTTTAATATGCTATATTCCTTTAAATATACTTTGTAAATTCTATATATTTTTTTTAATAAGTTTTTAAGTTCTTGAATAAAAAAATCAAAGATAAAGATAATAATTTCAAATAATTGCATATATTAAGTTATGATCAATTAAAATATTTTTCTTTTATAATCCTAATTATTTTGTCAGTTCCAGCCTCATCACTATTATCAGCTTTTACATGACTCAGAATAAACTCGTCATATTTCTTTTTTGATGTTAAAAAGGATTTATCGAGTATATTTTTATTCAAATTTGCATTTTCTTTATTCTTTAAATCTAAATAAGGCAAAAGATATAATTCATTATATCTTGAACCTGGTGAAAGATATGGAAAATCTGGTTTAAGAACTATAATATTTTTTCTTAAAAAAAATGCATCCAAAATCATTGTTGACTCATATAAAACTACTATTGAGGACTTATAAATAAATTCTTCAGTCCTACCTTTAAATACTTTAAACTTTCTAAATCGATTTTTTGTTTCATTTAAATCGTATTGAGGATGAATGCATACAACAACTTCTTTATTATAAATATTAGATAATCTAATTAAAAATTCCTCTAATAATTTGTAATGTTCTACAATTTTTTCTTCGCTTAACTTACCTCTCATTGCCACATCTTCATAGTGATTTACATTAGCATCAATTAAAACAATATAATCATTAGATTTTTTAGAATTTATGTCATGATAACGATCGTAAGTTCTCGAATTAACTAATATAAACTCTTTAATATAATTATTATTGGAAATAAAAAATTTTTTCTTCTTTCTTGATTCGTTCCAATAAGCAAAAAGCTTTCTATTGCAATCAAATCTTATATCAACCTGTTTAAAGAAATTTGTCATACAAAGCAATTTATATAATTTTAAAGATAGAGTTTTACGAAAAAAGAAATTTAAATGCTCTATAAGTTTTAAACGACCAAATGATGCATTATTAGAAATATTAGACAATATAATTTGTTTTATATTATACTTCTTAATTAGCATAAAAATCTTAAAAAAATGAAACTGATATTCTATGTTATCAATTAAAATTAAATCTTTTTTTGATATAAAATCTTCAAATTCTTTTAAATTCTCAGGCTGAAATATTACAAAATTACTCGGAATTTTTTCTTTTAATTTTCCGATATCAAAACTTTTGTTAGAGTATCTGAACCAATCTAAAAATGTATTTTTTGGAAAATGGTAAATTTTTGAGGAGTCAATAATTACAAATTTTTCAAAATTATTAGATATTTTGTCTATTAGTGTTTTTTGAGCAATCAAATAATGTTCTAAATATCCTAAGTTTATTAAAAGCCCAAATAACTTTTCTTTCATAAGTATTTAAACATAAATTAAATTATGGACCATCCCCCATCTAACATTATTGTAGATCCAGTTATATAAGAAGATGCATCGCACGATAAAAAAATAATTGTCGATGCAACATCTTCTGATTTACAAAATCTTCCCAAAGGAACTTTTTCTTTATAATTTTTAATAAATTCTTTATGATGAGATTTTTCTTGAATCCCCCCAGGACAAATAGAATTTACTCTAATGCCATATTTTCCATAGAATGCAGCCATTTGTCTTGTAAAAT
>CACDLR010000007.1 GCA_902553695.1 uncultured Pelagibacteraceae bacterium
TTATGATTTTGCCAGAAAAGAACCATTTACAGATGAAGATTTAAAAGAAATTGAAGATAAAATGAGAGAGATAGTGGAAAGAGATGAAAAGACAACTAGAGAAGTTTGGCCAAGAAAAAAAGCTATAGAACATTTTAAAAAAATTGGTGAAATTTATAAAGCAGAAATTATTAAAAGTATTCCAGAAGGAGAAGAGGTTTCAATATATTTTCATGGAAAATGGCATGATCTTTGTAGAGGACCACATTTAGCTTCTACAGGAAAGATTGGAAAATTTTTCAAATTGACAAAGGTTTCAGGTGCATATTGGAGGGGAGACTCAAGTAATGAGATGCTTCAGAGAGTGTATGGTACTTGTTGGTCTACTCAAAAAGATTTAGATAATTATCTTAAAAGAATTGAAGAGGCAGAAAAACGTGATCATAGAAAACTGGGAAAAATAATGGATCTATTTCATTTTAGAGAAGAAAGTCCAGGAGCAGTATTTTGGCACGAAAAAGGATGGACACTTTTTCAAAAATTAGTTTCATACATGAGATTTAAGCAAGATCAAGCGGGTTACAAAGAAATTAATACTCCAGAAATATTAGACAGATCTCTATGGGAAAAATCAGGTCATTGGGAAAAATTTGGGGCAAATATGTATACTTCTGAAACACCAGATCAAAAAATATTTGCTATTAAGCCTATGAATTGTCCAGGTTGTGTTCAGGTATTCAATCAAGGTTTAAAGAGTTATAGAGATTTACCTTTTAAAATGTCTGAATTTGGTAAAGTTCACAGATATGAACCATCAGGAGCATTGCACGGACTTTTAAGAGTAAGAGCATTCACTCAGGATGATGCACATATTTTTTGTACTGAAGATCAAATAACGGATGAATGTCTATCTATTACTAATTTAATATTAGAAATTTACAAAGATTTGGGATTTGAAAATGTTATTTTGAAATATTCAGATAGGCCTGACTTGAGAGTTGGTGATGATGCTGTATGGGATAAATCAGAAGCAGCATTAATTAAAGCGGTGGAAGCATCTAAATTAGAATACAGTATAAACAAGGGAGAGGGTGCTTTTTATGGTCCTAAGATAGAATTTGTTTTGAGAGATGCAATTGGAAGAGATTGGCAATGTGGAACATTGCAAGTTGATTTAAATTTACCAGGAAGATTAGGTGCAAGTTATGTTGATAAAAATGGATCAAAAAAAATTCCTGTTATGCTTCATAGAGCTCTATTTGGCTCACTTGAAAGATTTATAGGAATATTAATTGAAAATTATGCTGGAAAGTTACCTTTTTGGTTATCTCCGCTCCAAACTGTTGTAATTCCTATATCAGAGGATTTTAATGATTATGCCTCGTCTGTTTATAAAAAAATTAAAAACTCTGGCATTTCTTGTGAAGTTGATCTTAAAAATCACAATTTGAATTATAAAATTCGTGATCATTCCAATTCAAAGGTACCAATGCTATTAATTTGTGGAAAAAAAGAAGTTGACTCTAATGCAGTAACTATTAGAAGATTGGATTCTAATAAACAAGAAAATATGCTAGTTGACGATTTTATAAAAAAACATACTATTTTAAATAAAGCCCCATCTATTTAGTGCCAATCTTCAAACAAAACTATTTTCAAAAAAAAAATAAATCTTATGGTCCAAGATATAATAACAGAATAAATTCATCCGAAGTCCAGGTTATTGATAGTGAAGGTGAAAATTTAGGCATACTGAATACTCAAGAAGCTATAAGTAAAGCTAAAAATGAGGGTTTAGATCTAATTGAAATTGCTCCAAATGCAAAACCACCAGTGTGTAAAATTATGGACATTGGAAAATACAAATATGATCAACAAAAAAAAGCAAGTAAAGCAAAAAAAAATCAGAAAAAAGTTGAATTAAAAGAAATAAAATTAAGACCGGTAACAGAAGTTCATGATTATACTTTCAAAATTAAAAATGCACAAAAATTCCTCTCAAAAGGTGATAAAGTAAAATTTACGATCAAATTCAAGGGCAGAGAACTTCAACATGTAAATCTTGGAAATGAGCTAATGGACAAGATTAAGCTTGATATGGAAAATATTGGAAAAATAGAATTACAGCCTAAATTTGATGGAAAACAAATGATTATGGTGGTTCAACCCGCTTAATTATTCTAGTTGTAAAAAAGTTAGTATTTTGTATAAAACCTGAAAATATGCCAAAACTAAAAACAAAAAGCTCAGCAAAAAAAAGGTTTAAAATTACATCCAGAGGTAAAGTGGTAATGCCTCAAGCTGGTAAAAGACACGGCATGATTAAAAGAACCAATTCACAAATAAGAAAACAAAGAGGCACAACTATAATGTCAAAACAAGACGGCAAGATTGTAAAATCGTATATGCCTTATAGTTTGAGAGGTTAATATGGCTAGAGTAAAAAGAGGAGTAACAAGTAGAGCCAAACATAAAAAGGTTTTAAAAGCAGTTAAAGGTCAATTCGGAAGACGAAAAAATACCATAAGAGTTGCAAGACAAGCAATGGAAAAAGCAATGCAATATGCTTATAGAGATCGAAGAAATAAAAAAAGAGATTTTAAATCATTATGGATACAAAGAATTAATGCTGGTGTAAGAAGCGAAGGATTAACTTATTCAAAATTTATAAGTGGTTTAAGCAAGTCAGGAATTAAATTAGACAGAAAAATTTTAGCTGAAATAGCCTACGAAAATCCCCAAGCATTTAAAACAATTGTAAAAAAAGCTCAAGCAGCACTTAATTAAACAACTTCACTATTGTTTTTCTTGGTTTAAGAAATAATCTATAAAAATGTCAGAATTTGAAAAAAAAATTACTGAGTATAAAGGTAAAATAAAATTATCAACAAATATTGAAGAAATAGAGTCTTTAAGATTAGACCTATTTGGTAAAAATGGAGTAATAAATTTAGAGTTTAAAAAACTAGGTCAATTATCTGCTGAAGAAAAAAAAATATTTGCAGCAAATATAAATAAAATTAAACAAGACTTGTTAGATATATATAATGCAAAATCTGTTGAGATATTGGACAAAGATATAATACAAAAAGTTGAAAAAGAAAAAATTGATATAACATTACCAGAAAAAGAATTTAAAATTGGTAAAGTTCATCCTGTTTCGCAAGTTATTGATGAAATTTCATGTATTTTTTCAGAAATTGGATTTTCTGTTGAAGAAGGCCCTGATGTAGAAAATGATTATAATAATTTTACTGCTCTCAATACTCCTGAAAATCATCCCGCTAAAGATATGCATGATACTTTTTATTTAGATGAAAATATGAAAACATTGTTAAGAACCCACACTTCTCCAGTACAAGTACGAACAATGCTAAAAGGAAAGCCTCCATTTAAAATTATAGCTCCTGGCAGAACATATAGGAGTGACAGTGATCAAACTCATACCCCAATGTTTCATCAACTAGAGGGTCTTCACATTGATAAAGATATAAATATGGGCCACTTAAAAGGTTGTCTTAATTATTTTATTAGAGAATTTTTCGAGGTAGATAAAATTAAAATGAGATTCAGGCCAAGTCATTTTCCATTCACAGAGCCATCTGCAGAGGTAGATATAGGATATCGAATAGAAAATAATAAAATAATAATCGGTGAGGGTGACAAATGGCTTGAAATACTAGGATGTGGCATGGTTCATCCAAATGTTTTAAAAAATTGTAAAGTTGATCCAAATAAATTTCAGGGTTTTGCTTTCGGTATCGGTATAGATAGATTAGCAATGTTAAAATATGGAATCAATGATTTAAGATCTTTTTTTGAATGTGATTATAGATGGTTAAATCATTATGGTTTTGATCCACTAGATGTTCCAACTAATTACAGAGGATTAAGTAGATGAAATTCACAAAAGATTGGTTAAATGATCACCTAAAAACAAAAAAAAATGAACAACAAATTATTGATAAGCTTAATGGGATCGGGTTAGAGGTTGAAAAAGTTGAGCCTATTAAAAATGGATTAAGTAATTTTATAGTTGCCAAGATAGTAAGAGCGAATAAACATCCTAATGCCGATAGATTAAAATTATGCGATGTAGATATTGGAGAAAAGGAAAATATAAAAGTCGTTTGCGGAGCTCCTAATGCACAAGATGGTTTATTAACTATTTACGCACCGCCTGGCTCAACAATTCCAAAAAACGGAATGAAATTAGAAGTGTCAAAAATTAGAGGAGAGACTTCTTACGGAATGCTTTGTTCTGAGTCTGAATTAAAATTATCCAAAGAATCTGAGGGAATTATTGAATTAGGCAAAAAATATATCAATAAAATTGGTAAATCATATTTTAAGAATAATGAAAAAAGTAATGTTATAGAACTGTCTATAACACCAAATAGACCTGATTGTTTGGGTGTGAGAGGGATCGCAAGAGATTTATCCGCCAGTGGCTATGGCGATCTTAAAGATATTAAAAAAGTTAAATTTAAGAATATTTTAAAACATAATTTAAAAGTAAAAATAGAAAAAAATAAAAACCAAGCTTGCTCAATTTTTGGTAGTTGTTTAATAAAAAATATAAGAAATAAAGAAAGTCCAAGTTGGCTTAAAGAGAGAATTCTAGCATTAGGTTTAAGGCCAATTTCTGCAGTTGTAGATATTACAAATTATGTAATGTTTGATCTAAATAGACCTCTCCACGCATATGATTTAGACAAAATAAAAAAATCAATCAAGGTAAGAAATTCTATAAAAGGTGAAAAATTAACAGCACTAGATAATAAAACATATACATTAAAAGAAAATATGTGTGTGATAGCAGATGAAGAAGGCGCTTTAGGACTAGGAGGTATAATTGGAGGGGTGAGATCTGGAACTGAGCTTGAAACTAAAAATATATTGATTGAATCCGCATATTTTGATCCAGGAATAACAAGAAAAACAGCAAAAGAATTAGAAATAAATAGTGATGCTAAATTTAGATTTGAGAGAGGGATAGATCCACAATCGGTTAAAGAAGGTTTAGAAATGTCTGCCCGACTAATTGTTGATATATGTGGTGGTGAAGTCTCAAATTTCGATATTCAAGAAATCACAAAGTTTAGAGAAAAAATAATTAATTTTGATCCAAAATTAGTATCAAAAACAGTTGGATTAAATGTAAAAGAGAAAGAAATTATTAAAATTCTAAATAAATTAGGTTTTGTCTCAAAAAAAAAAAGTAAAAAACTTAAAGTAAAGATACCATTATGGAGGCCTGATGTACTTGGTGAGATAGATTTAGTTGAAGAGGTAATAAGAATTTTAGGTTTTGAAAATATTAAATCTATAGAACCAGAAAAAGTAAGAAAAAAACCAACATTAAATTTTTATCAAAAAAATTTTCACTTAGCTCAAAGATCGGTGGCATCAAAAGGTTACTTCGAAACTATTACATGGTCTTTCAGTGATGAAAAAATTAATGACAAATTCAAAGAAAATTTTGAATCTATAAGAATTATTAATCCTATTAGTTCAGATTTAGGAGTATTAAGAAATTCTTTATATCCAAATCTGATATATTACATGAACAAGAACTTAAAAAGAGGCTTTAGTGATCAATCTTTATTTGAGATAGGTCCAGTTTTTACAGGTAACCAGCCTGGAGATCAGATAACAGTGGTATGTGGAATTAAAAAACAACATTATGATCAAGAAGATTTTAAAAAAGACGAACAATTAGATGTGTTTGAGATTAAGAAAGATCTTGTTCAAACACTTGTTGAGCTTGGTTTAGATAAAAATGAAATTTTAGTTGAAGATAAATCGCCGTCTTACTATCATCCTGGTATTTCAGGTTCAATTTCATCTAAAGATAATAATTATTTGTTTGCTTATTTCGGTCAGATACATCCCAAAATTACAGAATTATCCTTCGGTTTTGAGATATTTTTGGAAAATTTAGTTGATTTTAAAATTAAAAATAAAAAAAATAAAGATAGTTTAATATTATCGGATTATCAAAAGTCAGATAGAGACTTTGCTTTTTTGGTAAACAAAGATACAAAAGCTCAATTACTTGTAGATGCAATACAGAATATAGATAAGTCTCTTATAAAAAATATAAAAATATTCGATGTTTATGATGGAAAAAATATTCCATCAAACAAAAAGTCTATTGCACTTAAAGTTACAATTCAATCTGATTACAAAACCCTTAATGAGAAAGACCTATCAGATATTTCAAATAAAATTATCAAATCAGTTGAAGAAAAAACTAATGCAAAACTAAGATCCTAATGGATAAAATCGAAAATATTAGAAATTTTGCAATTATTGCGCATATAGATCACGGCAAATCCACTATTGCTGATAGAATTATACATAAATGTGGTGGTTTAACTGACAGAGAAATGAAAGCTCAAGTATTAGACTCAATGGATATAGAGCGTGAAAGGGGTATTACTATTAAAGCTCAAACTGTAAAGTTAAAATATAAATCAAAAAATGGAAAAGAATATATTTTAAACATTATTGATACCCCAGGCCATGTAGATTTTAGCTATGAAGTGAGTAGATCACTTTATGCATGTGAGGGTTCCATTTTAATAGTTGATAGCTCTCAAGGAGTAGAAGCACAAACCTTAGCTAATGTCTATCAAGCTTTAGATATGAATCATGAAATAATTCCAATACTTAATAAAATAGATCTTCCAGCTTCAGATTTAGAAAGAACAACAAAGCAAATTGAAGATGTTATTGGAATTGAAACCTCTAATGCAATTCCTTGCTCTGGAAAAACAGGCGAAGGAATAGATGAAATCTTAGAAAATATAGTAAATTATCTTCCGCCACCAAAAGGAAATAGAAATGATGTATTAAAATGTTTATTAGTTGATAGTTGGTATGACACTTATCTAGGCGTTGTTACTTTAGTTAGAGTTATTGATGGAAAAATTATTAGGAATATGAAAATAAAAATGATGTCAACTAATCAAGAATATGTTGTTGAAAAAGTTGGAGTTTTCACTCCTAAAGCCAAAGATGTTAATGAATTAAACACTGGTGAAATCGGATTTATCATTACTGGTATAAAAAATCTCTCTGACACAAAAGTTGGTGATACAATTTGTGAGGCTAATAAACCCTTAGAGAAAGCTCTACCAGGTTTTAGACCAAGTAAACCAGTAGTTTTTTGTGGATTATTTCCAGTTGATAGTTCAGATTATCAAAAATTAAAAGATGGCCTTGCAAAACTTCAATTAAATGATGCAAGTTTTTCATATGAACCCGAGTCTTCCTCTGCACTTGGATTAGGTTTTAGATGTGGATTTTTGGGTTTATTACATTTAGAAATAATTACAGAGAGATTAGAAAGGGAATTTGATATTAACCTCATCACAACAACCCCGGGAGTAGTTTATAAGGTACATTTTAATAATGAAAATACTATAGAGCTACAAAATCCTTCAAGTCTACCAGATCCTTCTCTTATTAAGTTTATAGAAGAACCGTGGATAAAAGCTACAATAATTACTCCTGATGAATATCTAGGATCTATAATGAAACTCTGTCAAAATAAAAGAGGAATTCAAACTAATTTGAGTTATTCAGGGAACAGAGCTGTATTAAATTATGAAATACCTTTAAATGAAGTAGTATTTGATTTTAATGACAGATTAAAATCTATGACTAGTGGTTATGCAAGCTTTGATTATGAAATTTTAAGCCATAGAGAAGGTGATCTTGTAAAATTATCTATTATTGTAAATTCAGAGCCTGTTGATGCATTAGCAATGATGGTACATAAAGATTTTGCTCAAAGTATAGGAAGAGATGTATGTGAGAAACTTAAAGATTTAATTCCTAGACATAATTTTATGATACCTATTCAGGCAGCTATTGGAGGAAAAATTATTGCAAGAGAAACAATTAAAGGGTTTAAAAAAGATGTATTATCAAAAATACATGGTGGTGGAGCTCTTGATAGAAAAAGAAAATTATTAGAAAAACAAAAAAAAGGAAAAGCTAGAGCAAAGCAGTTTGGTAGAGTAGAAATCCCGCAAGAAGCCTTCATAGGAGTTTTAAAAATATCAAAAGAAAATTAGTATGATATATGATTGTTTTTCTTATTTGGATGAAGATTTACTTTTAGATCTTAGGTTAAATATTTTAAACGATCATATAGACTATTTTGTTATTATCGAAGGGAATAAAACTTGGCAGAATAATCATAAAACTTTTAAATTTGACATAAAAAAATTTAAAAAATTTGAGGATAAAATTATATATATAAAAGTCGAAGATTTGCCTGACGGCAAGGATCCTTATTTAAGAGAAAACTTTCAACGTAATTCAATCAACAAAGGATTATTAAAGGCTAAGGATAACGATATTATTATGATATCTGATTTAGATGAAATTCCAAATCCAAAAGTTATAAACCTATTTAAACCAAAAATGAAATATGCAAGTTTTAAGCAAAAACATTTTTATTATAAATTTAATTTACAAAGTACAAATCATCCTTATTGGCTAGGTACTAGAATATGTGTAAAAAAATATCTGAAATCGCCTCAATGGCTTCGAGATTTAAAATTTAAAAAAAGACCTTTTTGGAGAATCGACAAATTAAATTTAAATAATATTATCAATAATGGTGGTTGGCACTTTTGTAATTTAAAAAATCCTGACTTGTTACTTTATAAATATAAAAATCTGTGTGAAACAAATGATCCAGTAAATTTTAAAGAAATGATTGATGAAAAATACTTAAATATCAATGAAATAAAAAAAAGAATTGAAAATGGTAAAGATATTATTGGCCGAGAAGACAATTTTAAAAAAATTGAACTAGACAACTCATTCCCTGATTACTTAATAAACAATAAAGCAAAATATAAAGACTGGATAGAATTATAAAATTATTTTTTTATTATTTGGAAAGCAAATTAAGTTTTCTTCAACTTTAAAAAAATTATACTTTTTACTCTTTAGAACCTTAATTAATTTCTCAAATATATGAGTTTCAATGTGGATATACTCAAATATAATAATTGGTTGAAAACTACAGTCTTTAAAATAGTTATTAACAATATAGCCATCATACCCTTCAGCATCAATAACTAATAAATCTAAGTTTATAAAATTATATTTATCTAATACTTCTTTTAATGTCAGAGAATTTACTTTTTCTTTTATTATATCCTTACTATTAACACCATGTTTTAGTAAATGTTCTTTTTTGAAAGAACTTATTCCCGATATATGTTTATCATAATTTGCTAATTGGTTTTGATTTACTGTATAAATATATTGTAATTTATTTTCATTTGAAATTGCAGAATTTTCAAAAAAAATATTTGAATGATTTTCATAATTAATTTTTAATTCATTATAAAATTCTTTTATTGGTTCAATTAAAACTGTCTTACAACTGCTTTTTTTTAAAAAAAAATTCAAATTATCAAATCTTTTTCCATCATTTGCACCAACTTGAATTACATTTTCAATTTTATTCAATGAAAAAATAATCTCTAAAACTTTATTAATATTTATGTAGGAATAATTTGCTATAATTCTGTTATTTTTTATTAATTGTTTTTCAATCAGTTTGAATCCAAACCAACCTATTAATTTATAAATAATTTTTTTCATCAATATAAATATTAATTTAAATGAGAATTAAAAGATATATATTAGTTATTTATTATGCCTGATATTTATCTTTGTTCATTCGCTAGTCCTAATTTAGATTTAAGCGTTAAAAGATTTAAAAAAGAGGCTAAACAATTAAATATATATAAACAAATTAAAGTATATAGAAAAGAAGACTTACCAAATGAAATGATAACTAGAATTAAAAATTTTAATTATCCTGTTTTAAAAATGAGATTATATGGTTATGCATGTTGGAAACCATATATTGTAAAAAAATTTTTTAAAGAAATACCAGAAAATTCTATTCTCCAATACACTGATATTGGATGCGAGTTTAATGTTAAAGGTATTAAGAGACTCAACGATTATATTAAGTTATGTAATGATAAAAATATTTTAGTATTTCAGTATCGGCCTCCTGATTGGGATAAAAAATATAATAATATTAAATTTCAAGAATATTTTGAATACCAATATACGAAATCAGAAACAATGGAGAGTATGCGTGTTAATGACGACTCAAATATAATATCAACCGAACAAATTTGGTCTGGCTGTTTTTTTATAAAAAAAAATAAAGTTGGAGAAGCTATTATAGATAGTTGGATAAAATATAGTGAAATTGATAACTTAATTAATGATGACTATTCTAAATTAAAAAATAATAATAATTTTAAAGAACACCGACATGATCAGAGCATTTTTTCAATAATATGTAAAAAAGCAGAAGTATTTTCGTTAAGTGCTTCTGAGTGTGAGTGGGGCGAAAAAGAAAGCAAAAGAACCTGGGAACATTTAAATGAATTTCCAATTCAAGCGAAAAGAAACAAAAAATATAATTTCATTAAAAGATTTTTAAATAGACAAATACGAAATTTCAAAAGAAGATGGTTTAAAAATGAGTAATAACCTAGATATATATTGTATAACTGACAAAAAGTTAGAATATTTGGAAAAACTACCTTACAAGTTAGGTGCAGTTGGCCAAGATATATTTAATCAAAAATATATAATGTCCAATAATTTAGAAAATATTTATCATAAAGAAAAAAATTATTCCGAATTAACTTTTCAGTATTGGTATTGGAAAAATCAACTTAAATATAATAAAAAAGAATGGATAGGTTTTTGCCAGAAAAGACGTTTTTGGATTAATCCATCTGTAAATATAGATACGGTAAATGAAAATAATTTTATAAATAATTTACTATTAAACATCGATGATAAATATAATGAATATGAAAGTATTATCTGTAATTCGATAAAAGTATCAGGTGTAAAAAAAATTAAACTTTTAAAAAGAGGGTGGAAAAATATACTAAAAGACCCATCAATTTTTTTTAATAAAAAAAAACAATCAATTCTTTTACATTTTGATATGCACCATGGATTTAGAAATCTTGAGAGAGCAATTAATTTATTAAATCAAAAAGATAGATCAGATTTCTATGAATATGTAAAAAATAGAGATTTTTTCAACCCAAACATAATGTTTATTGCAAAACCTCAAATTTTAAATAAATGGTTTGATAACCTTTTCCCATGGTTAGAGGAATGTGAAAAAATTTTTGGTTTTGAAAATTTAAAAGGTTATGACACTACAAGATTATATGCCTATCTTGCAGAAAGATATTTGTCTTTCTGGTTTAAAAAATATACCAAATATTTAGAATTTCCCTATTATACACTATCGATTGGGAGAGATGGCCGAGCGGTTTAAGGCGCACGCTTGGAGAGCGTGTATAGGGGTAACCCTATCGTGGGTTCGAATCCCACTCTCTCCGCCAAAAAAAATATAAAAAATTAAATTTATTGGATTAATTTAAAAAGTAACTTAATTTTTTTTTTTTCATCAAATTACCATTGATTATCAACATAAATAGATCAGTTACTTTTGACCAGGTTTGTCAAATAATGAAAAGATGTTATAAAAATTACATTATCAATGACACCCCAAAATAATAAAAATTATCAAGCTGACTCAATAAAAGTTCTTAAAGGACTAGAAGCTGTTAGAAAGAGACCAGGAATGTACATCGGAGACACCGATGACGGTACTGGATTACATCATATGGTTTATGAAGTAGTTGATAACTCAATTGACGAAGCATTGGCAGGCTATTGTGACAATATTATAGTGACTATTAATTCTAATGGATCAGTAACTGTTAAGGATAACGGAAGAGGAATACCGATAGATATTCATAAAGGTGAAAATAAATCAGCCGCAGAAGTTATAATGACACAATTGCACGCAGGAGGTAAATTTGATCATGACTCATACAAGGTATCAGGTGGTTTACACGGAGTTGGAGTTTCAGTTGTCAATGCTCTCTCAGAAAATTTAAAACTAACTATAAATCGTGCTGGTAAACAATATTATATAGAATTTAAAGATGGAAAAGCGAAAGCAGCTCTTAAACAAACTGGTAAAACAAAAGGAAATGATGGAACTGAAATAAATTTTTTACCATCAAAAGATATTTTTTCATTTACAAAATTTAGTTTTCAAATTTTAGAAAAAAGGTTAAGGGAACTAGCGTTTTTAAACAAAGGAATAAAAATAATTTTAAATGATTTTTCCGTAAAGAAATCGAAATCATTAGAGTTTAAATACGATGGTGGAATTTTAGAATTTGTTGAATACTTAGATCTTAAAAGAGAAAGTATAAAAAATAAAAATGAAAAGGAAATATTTAAAAAACCTATTTATATGGAAGGATTAAAAGGTGAAATAGACATACAATGTGCTCTTAAATGGAATGCTGGATATACTGAGGATGTATTACCATTTACAAACAATATATATCAAAAGGATGGTGGTACTCATTTGTTAGGTTTTAGAAGTGCATTAACAAGAGTTGTAAATAAATATGCCAATGACCAAAATTTGTTAAAAAAAAATAAAGTTAATTTATCAGGAGATGATGTTAAAGAAGGTTTAACATGTGTGTTATCAATTAAAATACCAGATCCAAAGTTTTCATCTCAAACAAAAGATAAATTAGTATCTTCAGAAATAAGAAATATTGTAGAAAGTTTTATTAATGAAAAATTATCAATTTGGTTTGATCAAAACCCAGCAATTTCAAAAATCATATTAGCAAAAATTATTCAAGCTGCAGTAGCCAGAGATGTAGCTAGAAAAGCAAGAGAAAGTGTTAGGAGAAAAGGAGCATTAGAATTAACAGGGCTGCCAGGAAAACTTGCTGATTGTCAAAATTCTAAACAAGAGGGTACCGAATTATTTATTGTCGAAGGAGATTCGGCAGGTGGATCGGCAAAACAAGGAAGAAATAGAGAGTATCAAGCAGTTTTACCCTTGAGAGGAAAAATTTTAAATACATTTACAGAAGTAAATGGAAAAAATGGAAAATTGATTGACTATAAAACAAAATCTTTGTCAAAAATGATGTCATCAAATGAAATTGTAACACTAATAAATGCATTAGGTCTTGATCCAAAATCTGAAGAAATAGATATCAAAGATCTAAGGTATGGAAAAATTATTATAATGACGGATGCTGATGTTGATGGTTCACATATCCGTGCTCTTCTTTTAACTTTTTTTAATAATGAACCATTTAATAAATTAATTAAGGAGGGGCATATATATCTTGCGCAACCTCCTTTATTTAAAATTAATAAGGGTTCAAAGAGTATTTATATAAAAGACGAAATGGAGTTAGAAAAATATATTTTAAGTAATTCAAAAGAATTAAAAAAATTAAATAAAAAAAGTAAGGATTATCAAAAACGAATAAGTGATGAAAAATCTAATCTTAGCATTCAAAGATTTAAAGGATTGGGAGAAATGAATCCAATGGAATTGTGGAACACAACACTCAATCCAGATACTAGGAATCTTTTTCAAGTTGAATATTCAAAACAAAATCCAAAGAGGGATCAAGAATTAATTTCTACTTTAATGGGCAATGATGTTTCTTCAAGAAAGGATTTTATTGTTGAAAATGCAATAAATGTATCAAATTTAGATATTTAAATGGAGTTTTTAAATAATTCTAAAAATTATTCACTCAATAGAAAGACCTATATAAACTTACGATGGATAGCAATAATAGGTCAATTTATTGCAATCAATATTGCTGCACTTATTTTTAAATATGATTTTTCATTTATAAAATCAAATATTGTAATTTTCATAGGTGCTATAAGTAATATTTATTTAATAAGTTTTTATGTAAAAAATTTGTTATCTAATAGAACTGCGTTTAATTTTTTAATAATTGATATTTTACAATTAACACTATTATTGTATTTTACTGGAGGAATTTTAAATCCATTTATAATTTTTTTGATTATTCCTAGTGTATTTGCTTCATTAAGCTTAGAAAAAAAAACTAATTATGTTTTAATCTTAATCACACTAGTTTCTATATTGTCTTTAACATTTTTTTATGAAGAAACATCCTTGCCTTTTCCCAAGAGATTAATGATCGATGAATATTTTTACTATTCAATACCTATTTCTCTTATAATTGGTTTATTTTTTCTTAACTATTTTGCAATTACATTTGGTCAAGAAGCTAGTTTAAGAAAAGATGCACTTGATAAAGTTCAACAATTAATTGCAAAAGAACACGAATTGGTATCCCTTGGTGGACAAGCTGCTGCTGCAGCACACTCACTAGCCACACCTTTATCTACGATTAAATTAATAACTCAAGAATTATCTGAGTCATTAAAAGGGAATATAGAAATAGAGAAAGATATAGTCTTATTGATTGAACAGGTAGAAAGATGTAACCAAATATTAAAAAAACTTTCAATAAATCCAGACATAGACGATGAATTTATTGACTATGAACTTACGCTATCTAATTACGTTAATGAAATAATCAGATCTTTCCAAAGTATAAGTAAAAAGAAATTTTTTTTTCATAATAAGCAAGATACGAATCCAATAAAGTTTAAGAAATCGATTGAAGTTGTTTATGGTTTAAGAAACTTTATTGGAAATGCAAATAAATTTGCAAAAGAAAAAATATTTATAACGGTCAATTCAGATAGTGAAATAACTGAAGTAATAGTTGAAGATGATGGAGATGGTTTTCCTAAAGACATTCTAGATAAAATTGGAGAACCCTATATAAGATCAAAAGAAAAAAATTTAAATAATAAATCGGGATTGGGTTTAGGAATTTTTATTGGCGGTACTTTGTTAGAAAGAAATTATGCAAAAGTAACTTGTAGAAATTCTTTAACAAGAAATGGAGCAGAGGTTATAATTAAATGGAAAAATAAAGATTTAATTGGTATTTAATTTAAATTTCTTTTATCTTTAAATAAATTACTTAATTCAGCAATCATTACATCGCCTAATTCTTGTACATCTGTGATTTTGATTGCTCTACTATAATACCTTGAAACATCATGTCCTATACCGATAGCTAAAATTTCTACATCGTCCTTACTTTCAACAAATTTTACTACCTTTTTTAAATGCTTTTCTAAGTAGTCCCCTGAATTTACTGATAAAGTTGAGTCGTCGACTGGTGCCCCATCCGATATTACCATTAATATTCTTCTTTCTTCTTTTCTTTTTTTAAGTCTACTGTATGCCCACATTATGGCCTCACCATCTATGTTTTCTTTTAATATTCCTTCTTTAAGCATAAGGCCTAAATTTTTTTTTGACTGACGCCATTGACTATCAGCACTTTTATAAATGATATGTCTCAAATCATTTAATCTTCCAGGATTTTTAATTTTTCCATCTTTATTCCAAGCTTCTCTTGATTTGCCACCCTTCCAGTTTTTTGTTGTAAATCCTAAAATTTCAACTTTTACAGAACATCTTTCTAAAGTCCTAGAAAGGATATCTGCACAAAGTGCTGCTATAGTTATTGGTCTACCTCTCATTGAACCAGAATTGTCAATTAACAAACTTACAACTGTATCCTTAAATTCTAAATCTTTTTCTTTTTTAAAAGATAATGAATTATATGGATCCATTATTATTCTTGGTAATTTTGAGCTGTCCAAAAGCCCTTCTTCAAGATCAAAATCCCAAGATCGATTTTGTTTTGCCATTAATTGTCTTTGCAATTTATTTGCTAATTTAATTATTATATCTTTAAAATTAATTAATTGTTGATCCAGATTTTTTCTTAACTTTAAAATTTCTTCTGTTTCTTCTAAATTTTCTGCCTTCTCTATTTCATCAAATTCTCTAGTGAAAATTTTATATTCTTTAACACCTTTTGTATTATTTAATTTTTGGATAATATTTTCTGAACTTTTTTGATCACTTTCAGTATCAAAAAGTTGCTCTTCCATTCTAAACTCATTTACATCCATATCAGCTTCCGAAGCAGATTGATTTTCTGCCTCGTTTTGATCTTGATTTTCATTTGTTTCATTATTTGTTTCGGAGTTTTGTTCATTATTCTGATCATTTTCTTGTTGATTATCGTCTTTTTTTTCTTCCTCATCCTTTTCTAAAAAATCTAATTCTTTCAATATTTCTATGAATTTTGAGCTATATAGCTCCTGGTTTTCTAGATTTTGTTTTAAAAAATTTAAATGTTTACCGAAACTTTTTCTGAATTCATCATCCCAAAAACTTAAAATTTTTTCACATAAAGCATTTGGTTTTATATCAAAAAAATTTTGCAACATATAGATTTCAAATGCTTCTGAGATAGAAGTATCCTCTTTAGATTTAAGTTGATCTTTTCTTTTAAGATTAATTTTATAATTATAATTATTAATTATATTTTTGTTAATTCCTTGTAACATTTTAGTTCCAAGTTTTTCATATCTTATTTTTTCTGATATATTATATAAAGATTTAAGTGTTGGCTTAGATGGTAAATTTTTTAAATATATTGACTTATTTGAAAATTTTCTTTTCAAAGCCTCCGAATCTGTTTCTGCTCTAAACTTTAAAAAATCATATTTATTATTTAAATTATCTAACTCAAAAAAATTATAGTTTTTAGAACTATCATTTCTTTGATTTAAACTAGTAGTATTTTTAAAATCTTCGGATATTGCTTTAACAGTTGAAATTAGTGCTTGTTTAAACTTCTCCTTTAAATTTTCGTCTTTTTTCATCTAAATCTGAATATTTACTAAAGATTCTGGCAAATCCTCTCCAAAACATCTTTGGTAATATTCGGCTATAGTATTTTTTTCAACATCGTCACACTTATTTAAAAAAGTAACTCTAAATGAGTATCCTATATCTTTAAAAATTTGGCTGTTCTCAGCCCAGTGAATAACAGTTCTTGGACTCATTACGGTAGATATATCACCTGCAATAAATCCTTTTCTTGTTAATGTAGCAACCTTAATCATGTTAGAGATAATTTCTTTACCTTTGGAATTATTCATACTTTTATTTTTAGATAGAACAATTTCCATTTCTTTTTCAAGTTCAAGATAATTCAAAGTTGTAACTATATTCCATCTATCCATTTGTCCTTGGTTAATTTGTTGAGTTCCATGATAAAGACCAGTTGTGTCTCCTAGTCCAATTGTATTTGATGTAGCAAATAATCTAAAATATTTATTTTGTTTTAAAACTTTATTTTTATCTAATAGGGTAAAGCTTCCTTCTGACTCTAAAACTCTCTGTATTACAAACATAACATCGGGTCTACCTGCATCATATTCATCAAAAACTAAAGCAACTGGGTTTTGTATCGACCATGGAAGAATACCTTCTTTAAATTCTGTAACCTGTTTGCTATCTTTAATAACTATTGCATCTTTACCTATTAAATCAATTCTACTTATATGACTATCTAAGTTTACTCTTATACAAGGCCAATTTAATCTTGCAGCAACTTGCTCAATGTGTGTAGATTTTCCAGTTCCATGATATCCTTGAACTAAAACTCTTTTATTAAATGAGAAGCCAGATAGAATTGCTAAAGTAGTATCTCTATCAAATTTATATCCTTTATCAATTTCAGGTACAAATTCATTTTTTTTTGAAAATCCGTCTATCTCCATATCACTTTCTATGCCAAAAGTTTGCTTTACTGAAAGTTTGATATCAGGTGTTGAATTAATATTTTGTATCAAGTTTTCCTCTATAAGTGTTCTTAAGTTGAGTATAAGCCAAAGTAATTATCTTAAGTTTTTCCTCAAATTTTTTGTTTCCAGCATTCATATCAGGGTGTAATTTTTTGACAAGCTTTTTAAACTTTTCTTGTATTTTCTTCCATTCAACACCGACAGGAATATTTAAGATGGTAAATGCCTGAAAATCTTGAATCGTGAATCTAAATTTTTTCATGTGATCTAAATTGTTAAATTTTTGAGCTTCATCTTTAAGCGCATTATTCCACAGAATTTTAAAAAAATTATCAGAAGAACTAAAGCTTTGGGTCGGTTTATGCCAAATCATATCAGATTTAATAAATTCAATTATTTGTTGGTCATTCATTCCTGAGAAGTAATTCCAATTTTTATTAAACTCTTTTATATGCTCCAAGCAAAGCATTCTATATTTTTTGCTATTGTCCTTTTCAACTGGAGCTCTAAACTCACCTAATTTATTGCATTTACTCCACTCGCAAATTGTTTTCATAATTATTTAATTTATAATATTTATTATGGATATAGAAAATTTAAATAAAAATATCAAAACAAAATTGTTAAAAAATTCCTTTATTCAAAATGTAAAAATAGAGGATAAAACTTATCTCCATATTAATCATTTATCTCATGAGAAAAACAAGTTTCATATAAAATTAACAATCTTTTCAAATCAATTAAGAGCAATTAGTAAATTAGAAGCAACAAAAAAAATAAATAAAATATTAGAAGAGGAAATAAAAAAACATATTCATTCTATTCAAATTTTATTTGAGTAACACATCTTTAATAAATTTTTTTACTTTAGGAATATCAATTTGGCTATTAATTTTTACTCTGCCAATTTTTTTTAAAGTAATAAAATTTATTTTTTTTGTAGTATTTTTTTTGTCGGTAACCATAAAATTAACAATTTTGATCAGGTCTTTCTTTTTGAAGAATTTTCTTAGATTATCAAAATCTAACTTAGATAAATGATTTAATACTAATTTATAATCTTTATTATTTAACAACTTAAGTTGTTTACTTAATTTTATTGCTGAAAAGATTCCTAATAAAACACCTTCACCATGGTTTAATTTTTTTGAATAATTTAATGTTGCTTCATAAGCATGCCCAAAAGTATGACCAAAATTTAAACTTTTTCTTAAACCACTTTCCTTTTCATCTTTTTCCACTATATATTTTTTTATCCTACAACTTTCTAAAATAGCTTTCTCAATATATCCTTTTTTTAGTTTTAAAATATTTTGTAAATTTTTATCTAAAAATAGAAAAAAATTTTTATTTTTTATTAATGTATGTTTTAATATTTCTGCATATCCACAAATTATTTCTCTTCTTGATAAGCTTTCAAGTAATTTTGAATCAGAGACTACTAAGTTAGGCTGATAAAATGATCCAATTAAATTTTTACCATATTTATTATTAACACCAGTCTTCCCACCAATTGAGGAGTCCACTTGAGCCAAGAGAGTTGATGGAATGTTTATAAATTTCAATCCTCTTTTAAAAATACTTGCAACAAAACCAGAAACATCTCCAGCAATACCTCCTCCGATACAAATTATTACATCGCCCCGTGAAAAATTATTTCTTAGTAAAACTTGAAGAATGGAATTTACATTCTTTAAGTTTTTATTTTTTTCAGACGCTTCGAATGAAAGAAAAATATTTTTTTCAGAGCTTATTTTATTTTTTAATTTTTTAATAAAAACTTTAGGAATATTTTTATCAAATATAACTAAAGATTTTTTGAATTTTATATTCTCTTTTTTAATTATATTATTTATGTTTGCTATAATATTATAGCCTATATATATTTTATAATGTTTGCTTTTTGTTTTAACTAGTATTGTTTTCATTTTCTAAATTATTTATAATTTGAATTATTATTTCATTTTTATCTTTGCTTTCACAGTTTATTTTAAAATCAGATAATTTATAGAACTTAACTCTTTTTCTATATAGATTTGCAAGATCTTTTTCATTTAATTTTATAGCTAGAGGTCGTCTTTTATTTCTTGAAACTCTCTTTAAAATAGTCTTTATTTTCCAATTTAACCAAAATGAAATACTATTTTTTTTTATTTTTTTTCTTATTTTGTCGTTAAGAAATGCCCCGCCTCCTATTGAAATTACTGTTTTAGTTTTTTCTAAGAAAGATAGAGTTATTTTTTCTTCTAATTTTCTAAAGTAAATTTCACCTTTGTTTTGAAATATATCAACAATTTTTTGGTTTTCTGATTGTTCAATCTTTGAGTCAATATCAACAAAATTATACTTTATTTTTTTGGCTAGTTTAAAACCAATTGTAGTTTTGCCAGCCGCCATCATCCCAATTAATACTATATTTTTTTTTAACATTTATTAATATTGAAAAAACATAAATATGTCTTATTTCTAAACTAATTAAACATTTATGGAATTTCAAAGAAAAAATAATAACTCAATTATTGGTAAGTTACGAGGCCCATTGGTAAAAATAATATTTGTTCTTATAGTATTAGTGGGTTTTATATACGCTTTAGGGTCAATAGATTTTCCTGCTCCAAACAAAAAGATTGAAAAAGTCATACCTAATGAAAATTTCAAAATTGTTAAATAAAATAAATATTTTATTTTTTCTATTTTTTGTTTTTTTAAGCAGTTCAATTGCTAATGAACCTGTTGATATATGGAATATTGATAAAACTAAATTAGAAGAAGACACTGAAGATCAAAATAAATCTTTAATACTAGATGAAGAATCTGAGGAAAAAATATCAGTTTATGATTTAAATAGCCAAAATAATGAAAGTAATAAAAGCCAAGTTTTTTTAGAAAATAGCCTTGAAAATAAAATTTCACTATATGGTTTATACGATCCTGACGAAAACAATTTGTCAATTGAAATGTGGAGTCAATCTGATGGGGCAGAAATAAAAAAAATATTTAATAACATTTTTTCAAAGAATTTATCAAGAGATGCTTTAGATTTACTTGAAGTTATTCTTTTGACAAATTCAAATACGCCAACTAAAAATATTTCTAGAGAAGAATTTTATAATTTTCAAAAAAATTTCTTGATTAAAAATAATGATTTAGAGTTAATTAAGTTATTTGTAGAAAATAATCCAAATTTTTTTTTTATTGATGATTTAATAAATTATTATGCCAACTATTATCTCGCACAAGCAAACATCGAAAAAAGCTGTGAAATTTTTGACTCCTTAAACGAAGTTGCTTTAACTAGTGATTACTCTTCAAAACTAAAAATTTATTGTCTTATAAATTCTAATAAAATTGATCAAGCGTTATTAATTTATGACTTAAAAAAAGAAGTAGGTTTAAAAGATAATTTTTTTGAAAAAAAACTTTTTAAACTAATTGGATTTGAAGAGGAAAGTAATCAAATATCTGATAAAAACTTATTAGAACTACATCTTTCCCATATCGTAGTTGAAAATTTTGAATATATTCCTGATGACAATACATCAAAAGAGGTGTGGAAATATTTAGCATCTGCTAATTTACTTGAGAAAGTAGAAAATATAGATTTAGAAGATATTGAAAAAATTAATTTAATTGAAACAGCTGTTCATGAAGGTAACTATAATGAGGACGATTTGTTTAGCTTATATACAAGATACCAATTTAATTTTAATCAACTTTTATATGCTAAACAAAACTATAAATCTTTAGATAATTCAAGCCAAAGAGCATTGATATATCAAAAGATGCTACTGACCCTTGATATTAACGAGAGATTATACCTTGCTAAATTATTAAAAAATTTGTTTGAATCTGATGGTTTAGATAATGCTTTTTATTTTGAATTATCTAAAATATTATCAGCAAGTGATGTGAACAAATTAAATCCAGATTTAATATCTTTTTATGAAAAAAATATTATTAACGAAGAAGCAGCAATTAAAAAAATTAAGTTTAATAATAAAATTATTCATCAATCTAAATTATTGAACTATTTTATAGAAAAAAAGGAAATTTCTAAAATAGAAAAAGAAACTAACGATTTATTAAAAAATATTTTGAAAGATAAAAAATATGTTATTACCACAAATGATGAAATAATGCTTGAGTCTCTTAAATATGATGGGGTAAAAATTCTGAAAAAATATTCTGATAAATATTCATCTACAGTAAATATACCACCAGATATTCAAGCAAAAATAAATAATAGAGATTTAGGAGTAATTTTACTGAGAATTGTTGAAATAATTGGTGAAGATAAATTAGAGAATCTGGGTTCAGAAACTTTAAATTTTATATTAATTGCATTAAATCAACTAGATCTAGATGCAATGCGAGATAAAATTATTTTAAAAACTTTACCAATGAGAGTATAAATTAGAAGATATATGGCAATAAAAGAAATACTTACTGAACCAAACAAAGTTTTGCGACAAGTATCCCAGCCTGTTGAAAGAGTTACAAAGGAGGAGCAGTTATTAATGGATGATATGTTAGAGACAATGTATCATGCAAATGGAATTGGATTAGCCGCGATACAAATCGGTGTTCCTAAAAGAATAATAGTTATGGATATTTCTAAAAAGGAAGATAAAAAAAATCCAATGTATTTTGTGAATCCTGTTATTAAAAATAAAAATAAAGATCTATCTACTTATGAAGAGGGCTGTTTATCAGTCCCCAATCAATTTGCAGAGGTAGATAGGCCAGCAACGTGCGAAGTAGAATTTTTAGACTATAATGGTGAAAAAAAAATTCTCAAAGCCAGTGGCTTATTAGCCACGTGTATTCAGCATGAAATGGATCATTTAGAGGGCATATTATTTATTGATTATTTATCAAAATTAAAAAAATCAATGATAATTAAAAAACTTTCTAAACAGAAAAAAAGTTCTGAAGCACTAGTAATTTAATTAATGCAAAAAAAAATTGCTTTTATGGGTACACCTATTTTTGCTGTACCAATTTTAAAAAATATTTATCAAAATGGTTATGAAGTATCTGTTGTGTATACACAGCCACCAAGAAAATCAAATAGAGGACAAAAGTTTGAAAAATCTCCAATACATTCATTTTCTGAAACAATTAACTATAATGTAAGAACTCCTAATAGTTTAAATAACAACAAATCCGAATACGAATATTTCAAAAACTTAAATCTTGATTTAGTTATCATAGTTGCTTACGGCGTAATCATCCCAAAAGAATTTTTATCACTAAGTAAACAAGGTTTTATTAATATTCATGCATCAATACTTCCAAAGTGGAGAGGTGCCGCACCAATTCAAAGATCAATAATGAGCCAAGATAAAGAAACTGGAATCAGTGTGATGAAAATAAATGAAAAATTAGATGAAGGAGATATTTCACATATTTTTAAAATTAAAATTGGAGAAAATGAAAACGCCCAAAGTTTATCTGATAGACTTTCTGCATTAGCTTCAGAAAAAATTTCAGAAATAATTGACGGTATTATTGATAAAGAAATTCAATTCAAACCACAAGATCATACCAAAGCTACATATGCAAAAAAGATTAAAAAATCAGATGGTTTAATTAATTGGAATGATAAAGCTGAAAATATTATTGGAAAAATAAATGGATTATTTCCCTATCCTGGTGGATATTTTATTTTCAAGGGAGAAAGATATAAAATTTTAAAAGCGCAAATATCTTTTAATAAAGATCAAGCTGGTAAAGTAATATCTAACGATCTAGAAATTAGCTGTGGCGATAATTCAATTAAAATTTTAGAAATCCAACGCGAAGGAAAAAAACCTCAAAAAACAAATGAATTTATACTTGGTACTCAAATACAAAAGGGAATCAATTTATTGAATGTATAGATATCAAATTTTAATAGAATATGATGGAACCAACTATTCTGGGTGGCAATCTCAAAAAAACTCAAGCTCAATTCAAAAAGAAATTGAAAAAATTTTATCTAAAATTTTGAAAAATAAAGTTAAAATTAACGGCTCTGGAAGGACAGATGCTGGTGTCCACTCCAAAAGTCAATCTGCACATTTTGATTACAAAAATTTGATATTAAATAAATATAAATTAATTAACTCATTAAATCATTTTTTGAATAAAAAAAATATTTCAATAAAGAAAATAATTAAAAAAAGTATTAATTTTCACGCTAGATATTCTGCAAAAGAAAGAGAATATGAGTATGTTATACTTAATAGAGATGCACCTCCCGTATTAGATAAAAATAAAGTTTGGTACATAAGATCAAAGTTAGATATAAAATTAATAAAAAAAGCATCAAAGAAATTAGTCGGAACTCATAACTTTAATGCATTCAGATCTGTTAATTGTCAGGCGAAATCTCCAATTAGAACTATAAAAACAATAAAAATTTTAAAGAGAAATGAAAAAATAATCTTTATTTTAAGATCAAAGTCTTTCCTTAAAAATCAAGTAAGATCAATTATTGGTTGCTTGAAATATGTAGGAGAAAAAAAATGGACAGCAAAAAAGTTGGAAAATATACTAAAATCAAAAAATAGATTAAATTGTGCTCCTCCTGCACCTGCACATGGTTTATATTTATCAAAAATTATTTATTAATTCCTAGGGATTTTTTAATCCTCCATCTAGATCCCTGTCTAACAATATATCCACAGCAATTTTCAGAATTACATTTACAGGGATAGTTTTTGAAATCTTCATCAAAACTAAAACCATAATCATAAGAAAGTTCTTCACCTTTTTTAATATCTTTAATTGATTCAATCCATAATTTTAATCCTTTACCAACAACTTCACAATTAGGTGAACATGAATGATTTATTAGCCTTGCAGTATTAAAATTAAAATCTCCATCCAAATCATATTTTTGGTTTATTTCAAATATATAAATCCTTTTTGAATTATCGAATTTAGGATTATCTTCACTTTCCTTTTTAGATATCAATCTTCCTTTATACTCAATTATTTTAGTTCCCTTTTTAATATCACCTGCTGCAACTAAACCTTTATTATCTATGTTTGATTTTTTTATTTTATATAATGTCATAAATTCTACTTATGATAATTTTTTTGAAACTCAATTAAATTCTAAAAGTGCGTTAACATGTTCATTCGCACTTTCTGCAAGAGCATTAAGATCATAACCTCCTTCAAGAATAGAAACAACTTTGCCATTACAATACTCTTTTGTAGTCTCCAAAACTCTTCTTGTAATTTCATAATAATCTTTAGACTCTAAATTTAGTTGACATAAAGGATCATCCTTGTGAGCATCAAAACCTGCAGACATTAGTATAAATTCAGGTTTAAATTCTTTTAGTCTCTTAAGCATATGTTCGTATGCATCGAAATATTCTCTAGAACTTATGCCAGCAGATAATGGAATATTCAAAGCATTATTGTGATCACCCTTTTCATGCTCAGTCCCACCTCCTGGATAGTATGGATATTGATGTAAGCTTGAGAAAAAAACATTCTCATTTGACTTAAGAATATCGTAAGTTCCATTTCCAAAATGGCAATCCCAATCTATCACTGCAACTTTTTTATATTTGTATTTAGAAATTAGATAGTTTGCAGCAACACCAATATTGTTTATTACACAAAAACCCATAGCTTTATCTTTTTTAGCATGATGGCCAGGAGGTCTTGTAACACAATGAGCGGCTTCAAATTCTTTATTTTCAACACCATCGATAGCAGCTATTATTGAACCAACCGCATCAAATGTTGCATCTTTGCTTCCAGGTGAAACAACTGTATCACCATCTAAAAATACCAAACCTTCTTCAGGAAAAGCGTTTTCAACTTTGTCAATATAACTTGAAGAATGTGCTTGTTTAATAATATCTTTGTCAAAACTAGCTGGATTTTTCCAAATTAACTTTTTATTTTTTTTTAATGTTTCAAGTATTGATGTAACTCTTGAGATGCTTTCAGGGTGCCCAGAACCAGTATTATGATTTAAAGAGGATTTGGATGTAATTATTGCTGTTTTCATTAAAAATAATTTTCTAAAATTTTATAATATATTTTAGTCAATTTTTTCAAATCTGAAATTGGTGACCTCTCATCTACCATGTGAATAGTGGAGTTTCTTAATCCTAATTCTAATCTTGGGATTGAACCTAAAAATCTACTATCGCTTGTACCACCTCTACAGTTTAATTTAGCCGAGTTACCTGTGACTTTTTTAACAATTTTTTTAACCATATAAATTTCTTTATTCGGCTTAGTATAAAAGGCCTCACCACTAACCCTATATTCTATTTTTGTTTTACATTTTTCTTTTTTGGCAACTGTATTAATTATCTTGCTTAGTTTTTTCTTTAAAGAAGATGATTTATGTTTCGAGTTAAATCTTACATTAAATTTTGCACTCGCAGATTGGGGTACCACATTTTCAGATAAATTATCTACGTTTATTTTAGTAAACTCTAAATTAGATGGTGGCATAAATTTAGTTCCATTATCTAAAGACGAACTTTTTAATTTTGATATTACTTTAGCTAATGCTGTACAAGGATTGATATAAGAGCCAGCAAATGCTGAGTGTCCACTTTTTCCATATAACGTTACAATTCCATTCATAGATCCACGTCTTCCAATTCTTATTTCATCTCCAATTGATCTGTTTGAGGATGGTTCTCCTACTACAGAAAAATCTATTTTTTCCCCTCTTTTTCTGAGCTGTTTCATAACAGCTGGACATCCATAGCCTGTGGTTTCTTCATCAGCTGAAATAATAATTGAAATTGATCCTTTAAATTTTTTGTTCTTAATAAAACTACTAACAGCACTAATCCAACAAGCAACCCCACCTTTCATATCTTGAGAACCCCGGCCATTTAAAAAACCATTCTTTACAACTGCTTTGAATGGTGGAATTTTCCAATTGTTAAGATTTGTAACTACATCTGTATGTCCTAAGAAATTTATATGAGGTTTTGATTTACCAAATCTAGCATATAAATTTAGGGCTGGCTTTAGTCCAGTTCCTTTTGATTTAATAATTGTACATTTAAAACCAATAGCAGTAAGTTTTCTTGATAAGAATTTCATTATACCCTTATCTTCAGTTTTAACTGTTGGAAATCTTATTAGCTCTTGAGCTAACTTTACTTCATTATAAGTTTTCATTGTTAATCTCTTAATAGATCATTAAGGCTAGTTTTTGATCTAGTTTTTTCGTCGACAGTTTTAATTATTACCGCACAATATAATGATGGCATACCAGGTTTCTTTGATGGCATTGCTCCAGGTACAACAACACTGCCCTCTGGCACTTCTCCCATTATAACTTCACCAGTATCACGCCGAATTAATTTTGTTGAAGCACCTAAAAAAACACCCATCGAAATAACACTATTTTTTCGCACAATGACCCCCTCGACGACCTCACTTCTAGCTCCAATGAAACAATTATCTTCAATTATCGTTGGACCTGCTTGAACGGGTTCCAACACACCACCAATTCCAACTCCACCACTTAAGTGGCAATTTTTTCCAACTTGTGCACCCGAACCAACAGTTGACCAAGTATCGACCATCGTACCGCTGTCAACATAACATCCTATGTTTAAAAATGATGGCATTAAAACGCATCCAGGTGCAACGAAACATCCTTTTCGAGTCATGCCATTTGGAACATATCTAAATCCTGCTCTCTTATGATCTTCCTCAGTCCACCCTGCAGTTTTAAAGCCAACCTTATCATACCATACTGAATATGGCCCCGACGTCGTGGTCATTTTATTAGTTCTAAAAGATAATAGAATTGCTTTTTTTGCAGTTTGGTTGGTTACCCATTTTCCATCTGATTGTCTGTTCGCAACCCTTATCTTTCCTTGATCCAAATTTTCAATTGTCTCATTTACTGCATCAATAATGCTTTTATCTGAATCTGGAGAAATATCTTTTCTGTTCTCCCAAGCTTCATTTATAATTTTTTCTATATCGCTCATAATTTTATTGTTCTTTTAATAACCTTATTTTTTTTAAAAATAAAGCAAGATTATCAATTTTATAATCTACTACATCTTTATATTTATCAATATCATTTATTGGCTCATCATTGCTAAACCAAACTTTAATCATATTTTTTGCTGTCTCAGATGTGAGATTTTTACAAATATCCTCTACATAAACAGTTTCTTCGTTTGTGGGTATCTTAAACCTATCACATAATAATTTAAGAGATTCAGCGTTTGGTTTTGGTTTGAAGTTAAAATCTACAATATCCATGATTTTTCCCTCAAATAAATCATCTATCCCTATTTTTTTCATACAGTTTAAGGCGTGTTCTCTACTACCATTTGTTGCACAGTATGCTTTTAGATTAAGTTTTAATAATTCTTCTCGAAGCTCAAAATCTTTCTCAAGACAATCGTAATTAATTGTATGAACAAATTTTAAAAATTCATGAGCATCAATTTTATCTGGGTGATTAATCAGAAGACCATTTAATGAGGTGTCATGTTTATAAAAATAGTCAGATTGAATTTCTTTTGCTTTAGTTTTATCAATTCCAAGCTTAAGTGCAATAAAGTCTGTCATTCTAGCTGATACCTGACCAAATAGAGTTTTTAAATATTTTGGATGATATACACAACCATCCATATCTAGAATTAGATATTTTACTTTTTTTAGATCTTTCATTTTCTGATTAACGTTCCTGCGCCCTTATCAGAAAAAATCTCAAATAAGATTGAATGAGGTTTTCTGCCATCGACAATTACCACACCTGTAACCCCGTTATTAACAGCATCAAGAACAGTATTAACTTTAGGTATCATTCCTCCTGTTATAGTCTCGTCTTCAATCATTTTTAAGATTTCAGATGAAGTAACTTCTTCTATTAATTTTTTATGTTTATCTAATACGCCTTCTATATTTGTCATTAAAATCAATCGTCTTGCCTTCAGAGATTTGGCTACCGCACCAGCCGCTGTATCTCCATTAATATTATACGTTTGATTATCTTTTAAGCCCAAAGGAGAGATAATAGGGACTACATTTTTTTCTAATATATTATTAATTGTATCATTATTAATTTTATTTGGTTTTCCAACAAATCCGAGTTCTTTAGATTCTGGAACAACTTCTATAACACTGTTTTCTTTAGTGTGGATAGAAATTGCTTGAGTATCCTTTTTTTTTAGTGAGTCCACAATATCTTTATTAAAATCAATTAAGACATCCTCAACTATATTTATAATTTTTTCATCAGTAACTCTTAGACCTTTTATAAATTTAGATTGAATATTTGATTTATCCAACTCTCTTTTAATTCTTGGTCCACCTCCATGAATTACCACAATTGATAAACCTAGTTTATTTAATACACTTATATCTTCGATAAAATTGTTGAATATATTTCTATCTATAAAAACATTTCCTCCGTATTTAATAACTATTAAGTCATTTTTATATTTATCAATATATTTATTTACTTCATTGATGGAGGGTCCATCTATGGGAAGCAAATCTTCTATTTTCATTTTTTATACTTGAGTTTTTACAGTTACAGATCTCATGATCACAACCTGCTGCATCATTGTGAAAATATTGTTAAAAGTCCAATAAATAACCAATCCACTTGGAAATGGAGCTAATATTACAGTTAAAAATAATGGAAAGAACATAAATATCTTTGCTTGAATTGGGTCTGGTGGCGCAGGATTAAGTTTCTGTTGTGCCCACATACTAAGACCCATTAGGCACGGAAACGCCCCAATTATTAAAAATGATGGTGGGTCCCAAGGAATTAATCCAAACAAGTTAAAAATTGAGGTGGGGTCACGTTCTGATAAATCAGAAATCCAACCATAAAATGGCTGATGTCTCATCTCGATAGTAACAAATAACATTTTATAAATTGCAAAGAAGAACGGGATCTGGAGCATAATCGGCGCGCACCCTGATAGGGGATTTACCTTCTCACGCTTATATAATGACATCATTTCCTGTTGAAGTTTGACTTTATCTTCCTTGTGTAATTCCTTAAGCCTTTGCATCTCCGGCTGTAATAGCTTCATACGCTGCATTGATCGAAATGACATGTTAGCAAGTGGAAAAAATACTATTCTTATACATATAGTGATTAAAATAATTGCTATTCCAAAATTTCCTGTAAGTTTAAAGAAATAATCAATTGCAAAGAACAAAGGTTTTACTAACCAGTAGAACCAGCCCCAATCAATAACTAAATCAAATTTACTTATGTTTTGGTTTTCTGCGTATCCATCAATAATATCAACCTCTTTTGCAGCAACAATTACTTTAAAGTTATTTGATTTGGTTTCATTTGCACCAACTACAGTTGGTTTATTTTCTATAAAACTTGCTTTAAATTTATTTTTGTAATCAAAATCAGCTCTGAAAGACTTATTTTCTTGAGGTATTATGCTGGCAACCCAGTATTTATCAACTATAGCAACATATCCTTCATTAGCATTTTTAGAGTAGGATTTTTCTTCGATGTCGTCATAATCTTCTTCTACCAAATCTCCATCAAATACACCCAATAAACCTTCATGAAGTATATAGAAATTTGTTACTTCTGGTGCAGTATTTCTTATTACTTGTCCATAAGGATAAAAATTATAAGTTTTTTCAGAATTATTAGTTATTTTTTGTTCAATGTTGAATAAAAATTTATCATCCAATTTAATTATTTTTTCAAATGTTATGTTATTATTAGTCCATTTTAATTTAACTGGAGAATTTGGAGTAAGTTTATTATTTCCTTCAACTTCCCAAACCGTTTTATTATTAGGAGTTTCAATTTCATTATTATTAATCGCCCAACCTGAGTCTATATAATAGCCAGTTTTAATTTCTTTTGGATTTAAAAGGGTGACTCTTTCATCACTATCAACTGTGGTTGTGTAATTTTTAAAAGTTAAATCATCGATTACTGCACCAGTTAAAGAAATTGAACCAACTATATTTTCATTTTCAAATATTATCCTATTTGTTTCATTTAACGCATTCTCTCGCGTTATTAATTTTATTTCTTCATTTTCAATTAATTTAGGAGCATCCTCGTTTTGTATAAGTTCATTTTTTTCTTTTTGTAATTGTTCTTCTTTAATTTCTTGTGGAGAAGGAGCAAAGAAGAGTCCGTAGAGAATAATAACAGCAGCACTTAAGGAGACAGCAGCCAGCGTATTTTTTAAGTCCATTAATTTTTACCTTTTTTAACAGGATCATAACCATGACCACCAAGAGGATGACATGATAAAATTCTTTTTGTTCCTTTTATAGCTCCTTTAATAACGCCATATTCATTTAAACAATCTATAAAATACTCAGAACAAGTAGGAAGGTATCTACAGCTTGGACCGAGAATAGGTGATAAAATTAACTTATAAATTTTAATTAGAGAAATAATTAAATTTTTAATCATCTTACTTTTGTTAAATCCTTAAATATTGAGTCTTTTATCATTTTATAATTAGCATCATAGATATTTTTTTTTGCAATAAATAAATATGAATAATTAAGGTTCATGTTTATCGTTTTAATAGCATCTCTCAAGATAGACCTCATACGTCTCTTTATCCGATTTCTAAAAACTGCATTTCCTATTTTTTTCTTTGTTACAATAGCCACATTGAGCATTTTATTATTTTTAGAGGAAATTTTTTTTATAAAAATTGTTGAATAGGAGTTAGAAATTTTTCTACCATTTAGTAAATTTTTAAAATCCTCACTCTTTGAAAGACTTAAGATCTTGCTCTTCATTAAAGGGCTAGACGTTTTCTTCCCTTACGTCTACGGTTTTTTAGGACTTTAGCTCTTTTCCTAGTAGACATTCTAGATCTGAAGCCATGCTTTCTTCTACGCTTCTTTCGAGAAGTGGGGTTCCAAGTTCTTTTCATTTGATTTACCTATATTTAAAATTTTGTTCTTATAGAAAATAAAACTATATAAGTACAGGTAATTTTAATAAATTATTATTATGAACAACACAAAAAATATCAAAATAATTCTCGGAATTACTTACATATTGATAATTTCAATTTTTTTATGGTTTTTTTTTCAGAATTTTACAATTCAAGACTTTACTAGTTATGAATTAATAAAAGAGAATAGGAATACTTTAGAAGGAATTAAAAATAAAAATATATTCTTATCAAGTTTATTATTTTTCTTTGGTACGATCATTTGGGTTCTTCTTTTGGGATTTGGCTCACCTATATTTTTAGTTGGAGGTTTCATATTTGGAAAAGTGCTTGGCACTTTTCTTGTAGTTTTTGGTTTATCAACTGGTGCTACACTTTTGTATATTTTTGCAAACTTTTTTTTTAAAGATATTATTAAAGAAAAATTTTCTAGTAGATTTTATAATCTAACTGAAAAATTTAAAAAAAATGAATTTGTATTTTTTTTAGTGTACAGGTTTGTTGGGGGAATTCCTTTTTTTATTAGTAATATTTTACCAACATTATTTAACATCAAAGTAAAAAATTTCTTTTTTGGGTCAGTAATTGGAATGGCACCACAGCTATTTGTTGGTGTATCACTAGGTGCAGGGCTAAATAAAATTTTGGAAGAAAACCAAGATCCACCAACCTTTTTTGAATTAATTTTAACACCTGATATTTATATTCCAATTGTTGGAATGATAATTCTAGTATTAATTGCTATTTACTTAAGAAAGTTTTTTTTAAAATAGCTGGTGCCCCGACCCAGAATCTAACTGGATTCTACGATTTACCATACCGTTGTTTTGACATTAAACTACCGGGGCCTTTTTTTAGTAGAATAATAGATAAAACTCAATTTGACAAACTTCCACCTTAATTTATAAGTAATTTAGACATTGGTAAGTATCATGAAAATTTATACAAAAATAATTCTAGATAAAGATAATAATTTAATTGAAGAAAAATTCTTCAATTATGAAGGTACAATTTCTCACTGTGGGATACACTATTCATACAAAAATGAACGTCCCAAAAAAGCTATGGAAAAACAAGCTAGGAGAGAAAAAAAGCTAAAAGAAAAAAGAGAAAAGAAACAAGCCAAAGCATTAGAAAAAGGTATCCAACCAAAAGAACTAAAAAAGGATGAGACTATACCTCTAGATACTGTGATCACACTAGATCACTTAACGAACCCAGACAAAAAATAGTAAAGTCATGAATAAAAAAAGAAAGCCCTCAGAGCCTGAGCTTGAAAATGCGTTAAGAAAAAATCTAAAAAAAAGAAAAATTTTGCAAAAAAAAATTATAAAAAAAAATGATTCTAAGCGACAAACAAATAACTAAACTTGCAGTAGAGCAAGAAATGATATCACCTTTTGTAAACAAAAGTGTTTCAAAAGGAATAAGTCATGGGCTTAATTCTTTTGGTTACGATCTAAGATGTGGCTCAGAGTTTAAAATATTTACAAATATAAAAGGTGCGACTGCAGATCCTAAAAATTTTAGTGAGGATAATTTTATTACTGTAAATGGCGAGAACTCAATTTTAATACCGCCTAATTCTTTTGCACTAGCAAGTAGTTTAGAATATTTTAAAATGCCACGTAATGTAACAGGTCTAGTAACTGCAAAATCTACATATGCTAGGTGTGGTTTAGGTGTACCACCAACCGTACTTGAGGCTGGTTGGCAAGGAAATTTAGTACTAGAGTTTTCAAATCACACAAGTAATTCAATAAGATTATATGCTAATAGTGGAGCAGCTCAGATTTTGTTTTTTCAAGGAGAACAACCAGACGTATCCTACGCCGATAGAAATGGGAAATATAATTTTCAAACAGGAATTACTCTAGCAAAATCAAAATAAAATAATGAAAACATTTATAATAAGAGGCCCTAATAAAGCTATTAAGGGTGAAGTAAATATAAGTGGAGCTAAAAATTCTTGTCTTCCATTAATGGCTGCATCTATTTTATTTAAAAACAAAATCACTCTTAGAAATGTACCATTTGTGAAAGATGTACATACTATGAAGGATCTTTTAGTTTCATTAGGGGCTAGAGTCGATTTTTCAGAGTCGAAGAAAATGATGACAATAACCAACAAAAAATTCCATAAGCTAGTTGTACCCTATAATTTAGTATCAACCATGAGGGCTGGTGTTTTAACAATGGGCCCACTTCTTTCACGATATCCACAAAAAAAAATCAAAGTTGCATTAGGAGGAGGATGTGCGTTAGGGGTTAGAGATACAAATTGGCACTTATCTGGATTTAAAAGTTTGGGAGCCACTAATAGCTTAGAGAAAGGATATGTTAATATTTCATCCAAAAAAGGTTTGAAAGGTAGTAAATATAAATTTCCAAAAGTGACTGTCACAGGAAGTTCAAACTTAATAATGGCTTCTATTTTTATAAAAGGAACGCATTTTATAAAGAATATTTCTATTGAACCTGAAGTTTTAGATTTAATTAATTTTTTAAATAAATCTGGAGCTAAAATAAAATTTTTAGGAAAAAGGTCTATAAAAATTACTGGAGTTAAAGAGCTTTTAAGTGGGAGCCATAATATTATTGGAGATAGAATAGAAGCTTTTAGTTATTTGTGTGTTGGAGCAATAACTAATGGAAATATAAAAGCTAACAATATCGATCCTGGTCAACTTAGATCTGAAATCAGTACATTAAAAAAAATTGGTTATAAAATTGAAACAAAAGATAAATCTATTAAAATAGCTCCAGGCGATAAACTTAAACCTATTAAAATTAAAACTGGACCTTTCCCTAATTTTGCAACTGATAATATGCCACTTATACTGGCAGTTCTAACAACGATAAAAGGAAAAAGTCAAATAGAAGAAACAATTTTTTCAAATAGATTTATGGCTGCACCAGAATTAAACAGAATGGGCGCTAAAATAAATATAAAAAAAAATAAAGCTACAATTATTGGACAAAAAAGACTTTACTCGGCAGATTGTATTTCATCTGATTTAAGAACCACATTTTCAATTATACTTGGAGCTATCGCTGCAAAGGGTTCATCAAAAATCTCAAGAATTTATCATGGATTAAGAGGATACTATAATCTTGAACAAAAGCTAAAAAAAATAGGAATTAAAATAATCTCAAAACATAATGGCAGATAAATTTTTAAAAAAAATAATCGCTCAAAACAAGGAGGATCTACGAGTAGTTTCTGCTTTATGTTCAGAAGCAAAAATTAAACAATCAGAAATAAAGTATTTAAAAAAAAATAAAATTTTTCTGATATCTCTTACAAGAGAGAATAAAGAAAAAACTAACAGTAAAGAGAGGATAAATAGTATTATTAAATTTGAATTTATTGATGAGTCGAAGTCAAAAAATATAGATCAAAATAGCAAAGAAAATATTTTAGAACTATTAGCTATTGAAACTTATCAAAAAGGGAATAATTATGAAATTATTCTATTATTTTCAAATAATGCAATTATAAATCTTTTCTGTGAAATAATTGATTGTACACTAGAAGATTTAAAAGTAACAAATGATTAAAATTTTAAGTTGTAAAAAAAAAGGTTATAAGAAAAAACTAATTAATTTCCTTGAAAAAAGAAGGTCAAGAAAAACAATTAATACTTCAAAAGTAATTAAAATATTAAATGATATTAAAAAAAATAAGCTTAAGGCAGTGCTTAAGTACGAAATACGATTTTCAAATAATAACAAATTATATGCTTCAAGAAATGAAATTAATAAATCAATTAAAAAATTAGATCCTAAAATAAAAAAAGCAATAGATTTTGCATATTCTAGAATATACAATTTTCATTCTTTGCAACGACCTAAAGACATAAAATATATCGACAAGTATAAAAATAAAATTGAATATAAAAATATACCTTTGCAATCAGTAGGTATATATGTTCCTGCAAATTTACCAAGTACACTTTTAATGTGTGCTATACCAGCGCAAATTTCGAAAGTTAAAAAAATTATAGTTTCGAACCCAAGAACAAATGGTAAATTAAATTCTGCAGTTATGTATGCTGCAAAAAAGTGTGGAGTATCAGAAATAGTTACATGCGGTGGAGCTCAAGCCATTGCTAATTTGGCTTATATTCAAAAAGTTAATAAAGTTATAGGCCCTGGTTCTGATATTACTACAGAAGCAAAACGTTTAGTTTTTGGTACTGTTGGCATTGATGGCATAGCTGGACCAAGTGAAATTTTAGTACTTGCTGATAGAAAAACGAATATAAATGAAATCAGCACATCATTAGTTGGCCAATCTGAACATGGGCCTGAAAGTCAATGTATTTTAGTCACAAAAAATAAAGAAATAATAAAGAAGGTTCAAAAAAATATTTTAGAGAATTTACAAAATTTAGAGAGAAGAAACATTGCTACTAAAAGTTTGAAAAAACATGGTTTAATTATTCTATGTCAAAATGACAAACAGATTGTTGAAGTTATTAATGAAGTAGCCCCAGAACATCTTGAGCTAAATATAAATAATTACAAAAAATATTTAAGTCATATTGTAAATGCAGGATCTATTTGCATTGGAAAATATACTCCAATGGCAGTGACTGATTATAATTCTGGAAGTCAGCATACACTTCCAACTTTAGGAAGTTCAAAATTTTCCTCTGGTCTAAATGTAAATGATTTTTGTAAAAAAATAAGCTATGTAAACCTTTCAAAAAAAGGTGTTGCAAAAATTGGGAAATTTGCGATACATCTCAGTGATTTTGAAGATCTAAAAGGTCATTCAAAATCAATTAAATCTAGAATAAGGAGCAAATAAATTTGGCAAAAGAAGAGGTAATGAAATTCGATGGCGTTGTACAAGAACTGATGCCGAACGCAACTAGCCGTGTGCTTCTTGAAAATGGTCATACATGTATTTGTGTAGTTTCTGGGCGCCTTAGGAAAAACCGGATCCGGATTCTTAGTGCTGATAAAGTTCAAGTCGAGGTTAGCCCTTATGATACCTCACGCGGACGTATTTGTTTTAGATATTAATTATGGAACCCTGGTGTAGCTGGTGCGCACGAACGCCTGAAAAGCGTTAGGACCTGGTTCGTTTCCAGGGGGTTCCACCACTAAAATTAGCTCTTGAATAAATTTTAAAAATCAATTAACAAATGTCCAAGCTAAATTTAGCTTAATTAATAACAAAGAAGAAAGAGTAAAAATGAGTCTAAAAGGTAAATGTAAATGGTACAACAGCAAGAAAGGCTACGGCTTCTTGGAGCGTGAGGATGGCGAGAAAGATGTTTTTGTACATGCAAGTAGTTTGAGAGATGCGAATATAAAATATCTCAATGAGGGCGATTTGGTAACTTTTGATGTAGAATCAGCAGATAAGGGACCATGCGCTGTAAATTTGGTTAAGAGTTCTTAATTCATAATCATTAACATTTTTGTGTAGGAATATTTATTAAAAAGCATTTTTTAATATTATTCCTATACAATTAAGTATTGTATTAATTAATTTAGGTGTTATTTATCAATAATGATTAAGAAAACATTTAAATTCAGATCCACACACAGACATCATTTCCATGCTGGCTGATTGCTAGCTATTAATCATTTTAAAATTTAATTTAAACAACAATTAGTATAAAACAAAGAAAGGTATATGCCCGATTGGTGTAGTAGAAGCACGTAACTCTGTGGAAGTTGAGGGCCAGTTGCGAATACTGGATCGGGTACCACAGTAAAAAAGGCTATGGTAATAAAAAATGACCAAAGATAAAAAATTAAAAGCAAGTTTACCCAAAGGATTTAAAGATAGGTTTGGGCCAGAATTAGAATTAAAAAAAAAGATAATTTCAAAAATTGAAAGGGTTTTTCTTAGTTATGGGTATGAACCGCTAGAGACACCTGCTTTTGAATTTAGTTCAAATATAGGCTCATTTCTAGCTGATGACCCATCAAACCCGATGAGTGATGTTTTTTCATTTAAAGATGAAAAGGAGGAACTCACATTAAGATATGATTTAAGCGCACCACTCTCTAGATTCATAGCACAAAATTATATTGATTTAGTATTTCCTTTTAAAAGATTTGCTTGTGGGGATGTATTTCGCCAAGACAAAGCGGACGTAACACGTTTTAGATCTTTCACACAATTTGACTCAGATATAATTGGAGATGCCAATGAAGCTCAAGTGGATGCAGAAATATGCAATTTAATTGCGGACTCTTTTTTAGAATGTGGACTTAAAAAGGAACAATTTACAATTAATGTTTCCAATAAAAAAATTCTTCAAGGATTATTATCAGAAATTAAAATTCCTGAGGATAAGCAATACCAAGTACTTAAAACGATAGACAAACTAGAAAGGCTCGGTTTCGAAGGTGTAGAGGAATTATTAAAAGAGGGTCGTAAAGATGGCTCAGGAGCATTTATAAAAGGATGTCAATTATCTGATGATCAAGTTAGTCAAATAAAAAATGCAATTAATCTTAAAAATATAATTGAATTTAAATCTAATATGAAAAATCAATTAAGCATTGAAGGTATAAATGAATTAGAAGAATTGTACGAGGTATTATCATATGGAACAAATTCAGGACAAGTCCAGCCTAATATATGTATTACCAGGGGACTTTCCTATTATTCTTCGTTTTTGGTTGAGACAAATCTAAATTTTAAAGTAAAAAATGCCAAAGGGAAAGAAGTACCAGCAGGAAGTTGTGCCAGTGGTGGCCGTTATAATAGTCTTATTTCTAGATTTAAAGGTGCTGATTACAAAGGATCTGGAATGAGCATAGGTATTGACAGATTGTTATATGCACTCAATCAAATTAA
>CACDLR010000008.1 GCA_902553695.1 uncultured Pelagibacteraceae bacterium
TTGGCTTCATTAATTTTAATAATTCAGGAATAATTGCTAAATCAAAAGAGGTTTTTTTTGATTTTGTAAATACAGTAGACATTAGATCAATTTTATTTTTTTAAGTAGAACTAATTACCAGATTTTTCTGTAGTTTCATACTCCTCTTCAAACTTTGGTAACTCTTCAAATGTATGAAAATTTGGTGGTGATGGTACAGTCCATTCAAGAGTTGTGGCTCCCACTCCCCAAGGATTCTGAGCAGCTTTTTCTTTTTTAATAAATGCATAAATTATATTAACAAAGAAAACTCCTAATCCGACAACGGAAATATATGAACCGATTGATGATATATAGTTCCAATCAGCGAATGCATCTGGATAATCTGCGTATCTTCTAGGCATTCCTGCTAATCCTAAAAAGTGCTGAGGAAAAAATACCAAGTTCACTCCAATAAAAGTTAACCAGAAATGGAGTTGTCCAAGCCATTCTGAATACTCATATCCAGACATTTTACTAAACCAGTAATAAAATCCTGCAAATATCGCAAACACTGCTCCAAGTGAAAGAACATAATGAAAATGAGCAACTACATAATAGGTATCATGTAATGCTGTATCAACTCCTGCATTAGCAAGAACAATTCCTGTTACTCCACCAACTGTAAATAAAAATATAAAACCTAGCGCCCAAACCATTGGTGTCTTAAAAGAAATAGATCCGCCCCACATTGTAGCAATCCATGAAAATATTTTAATACCTGTTGGTACTGCAATAATCATTGTTGCTGCAAGAAAGTAGGCTTTGGTATCAGTATCAAGTCCAACTGTATACATGTGGTGAGCCCACACAACAAATCCTACAACACCAATTGCAACCATTGCATAAGCCATTCCTAAATAACCAAATACTGGTTTTTTTGAAAAAGTTGAAACAATGTGACTTATCATTCCAAAACCAGGTAAAATTAATATGTAGACTTCCGGATGACCAAAGAACCAAAATAAATGTTGAAATAAAGTTGGATCTCCACCTGTTTGTGCCTCAAAGAAAGCTGTTCCAAAATTTCTATCAGTTAATAACATTGTGATCGCTCCAGCTAACACTGGCAAAGATAATAATAATAAAAATGCTGTAACTAATATAGACCATGCAAATAAAGGCATTTTATGTAAAGTCATGCCTGGGGTTCTCATATTTAATATAGTAGTTATGAAGTTTACAGCTCCAAGTATTGATGAGGCACCTGCAATGTGTAAGCTTAAAATTGCAAAATCCATTGCTGGTCCTGGTTGTCCTGCTTTAGATGATAACGGAGGGTAAATTGTCCATCCACCTCCAACTCCTTTGGCACCCGGAGGTCCATCCATAAAAATTGAGGCAATTAACAAAATAAATGAGACTGGTAATAACCAAAAAGAAATATTATTCATTCTTGGGAAAGCCATATCTGGTGCACCAATCATGATTGGAACAAACCAATTTCCAAATCCGCCAATCATAGCTGGCATGACCATGAAAAAGATCATAATTAAACCATGGCCAGTAACTAAAACATTATAAAGATGATAGTTACCGTTTAAAATTCCATCACCTGGGTGCATCAATTCCATTCGCATAACAACAGAAAAAGCTGTGCCTATAACTCCTGCAATTATTGCAAAAATTAAATACATTGTTCCTATGTCTTTATGATTAGTTGAATATGCCCATCTTTTCCAACCTGTTGGAGTATGATGATCGTGTGCGTGTATTGCTTCTGTGCTCATTATTTATTGCTCGCTATCAATTTATTATTTTCAAGAATATCTTCTTTTGCAAATTTTATTTTAGCTTCTTCCAGCCATAATTGGTAATCTTCTTCAGAAACTACTCTTACTTCAATCGGCATAAATGCATGTTTTATTCCACAAAGCTCAGAACATTGTCCATAAAAAGTTCCTTCTCTCTCTGCTTTAAACCATGTTTCATTTACTCGTCCTGGCATTGCATCTCTTTTAACTCCGAATGCCGGTAACGCCCAAGCATGCAAAACATCATTTGCTGTTATTAAAACTTTTACAACTTTATTTACTGGAACAACTACGACATTATCCACCGCTAGTAATCTAGGTTGACCAGCTTCTAAGTCTTTTTCTTCAATCATATATGAGTCGAAGATAATATTTTCATCTGGATATTCATATCCCCAGTACCACTGATATCCTATAGCTTTAATTGTTACGTCTGCCTTTGGAATAGTGTCTTGAGAATATAAAACTTTAAATGATGGAACTGCCATCACTATTAAAATTAAACACGGTACAAGTGTCCAAATAATCTCAACTAAAACATTATGCGTTCTTTTTGATGGATTAGGATTTCTTGATGCTCTAAATCTTATCATTGCATAAAGCATTAAAAATAAAACGAAAGCACTTATAGCTACAATAATTGGCATCAACATATAGTCGTGGAACCAAACTATATCTCTCATTGTTTGAGAAGCTGCATCTTGAAAACCAAGTTGCCAATTTTTTGGTTGGTTAGCAAACACTAATGTTGGCTGAAGTAACAAAAGAGCAATGGTTGTTGTAATTTTTTTCATCTGTAAAACTTATATATGACCAATTTGCAAAAAATACACTTATATATTCGCGACAATTTATCAATTTATAAGATAATTGATAATAGATAACGACGATATTACTGCTGTTTCTGACCTTAAAATATTGTCATTTAGCTTGATAGATTGAACGTTATGAAATTTAAGAATCGTAGCTCGCTCATTTTCTGAAAAATCACCCTCAGGCCCAATTAGAACAGCTAAAGGTTTTAGCGGATCTTTCAATTCAATTTTTTTACTATCAGTATTCAAATCACCAAAAATTAAATTTATATTTTGATTATCATCTAAAAATTTTTCTAATGTTTGAATTTTCTCCATCGATGGAACTGTTAATCGATTACTTTGCTCAGAGGACTCAATTAAAATTTTATTTATTCTATCTTCATTTATTTTTCTAACAATTGTTCTTTCTGTTGTTATTGGAAAAAGTTTTGTTACTCCAATCTCGGTTGCTTTCTGTAACATGAAATTAAAATAATTTGATTTTATAGGTGCAAATACTAACCAAACTTCTCTTTCTTTATTTGATTGTCTTAATTGGTTTTGAACTTGAAATTTTACAATGCCTTTATTAATTGATATAATTTTTGTATTCCACTCACCCCCTTTATTAAAAAGAGAAAAATTGTCGTTTGTTTTTAACCGCATTACAGAGTTTAAGTATTTAGATTGGTCTTTATTTAATTTACCAGTTAAATTATTGGATAAACTTTCAGAGTAAAATAATCTAATATTAGACATATATTTAAATTAAAAGTTTTATGAAAAATATCAAAGTAATTATTTTTGACGCTTATGGAACTCTTTTTGATGTCAATTCAGCCGCAGAAAAATGCAAAAATAAAATTGGAGACAAATGGGAGCCATTTGCAAATTATTGGAGAACTACACAGCTTGAATACACATGGTTAAGAAGTCTGATGAATAGATATCAAGATTTTTGGAAAGTTACCGAAGACAGTTTAGATAAATCAATGAAATTATTTAAAATCGATACATCTATGAAAAATGAATTATTAGATCTTTATAAAGTCTTATCAACTTTTCCTGAAGTAAAGGAAACTTTACAAAAGTTAAAGGAAAAAAAATATAAACTTGTCATTCTTTCAAATGGTACCCACGCTCTTATTGAAAAGTTAGTTGATACTAATGATCTAGGTAGTATTTTTGATGATGTAATATCTGTAGAAGAGGTAAAAATATATAAGCCCCATTCTAATGTTTATAATATTCCAATTAAAAAATATCAGATTGATAAAAAACAATTTGCATATTTAAGTTCTAATACATGGGATGTGTCTGCCGCAGGTAATTTTGGATTTTATGCGATTTGGGTAAATAGAAATAAAAATATATTTGATAATTTAGATTATAAACCACTACAAGAAATAAAAGATTTGAGTAATCTAAATAACTTACTTTAATTACCAAGAAGAGTTTGGACCGTTTAAAAACTCAATCTCTTCATTAGTTGATTGTCTACCTAATATTTTATTTCTGTGAGGATATCTTCTAAATTTTTCAATTGCTTTTGTATGATCAGCCCAAAATTTTTTAATATTTTTTATATCAGGATGATTTTTTAAATATTTTTCTAATAAAGCATATGCCCTTTCGTGATCAATTAATTCCTCACTATGAATTAAAGGTAAAAGAAAAAATAACCTCTCTGTTTCGTTTAGCTCTTGTAAGTGACCTAAATATATTCCTTGGTTTACTGCCAATCTGGCTTTGTGGTCTTGATCGAATGCTTCTTTCTTATCTCTAAATAAATTTCTTGAAAATTGATCAAGTAATATAATTAGAGCCAAACACTCTTTTGGTGTATTAAGCCAATCTTCATAATCACCAGATTTAGCTAAGTTATAATCCTCTATAAAATTATTTTTTATTTCAAGATCAAGTGCTTCATCCTTTTTAAACCTTTTTTCAGAAGGAGTTTTTATAAACCAAAAATCTATAATAGTTTTAGCTCTAGAATTCATATTCAAAGTCTTGATTAAATAATATAAGGAATTATATAAAGGCCATGTCTGAGATTCAAGTAAATCAAATTATAGACCCAACTCCCGCAACAGATGGTGCGGGTGTAAAATTAAAAAGAAGCATTGGTGTAGAACCAAATTATTTTGATCCCTTTTTAATGTTAGATGAATTTGGATCTGAAAATAGTGATGATTATATCGCCGGTTTTCCTCCTCATCCACATAGAGGAATTGAAACAGTTACATATATGTTGGCTGGGGATTTCGAGCATAAAGATAGCACAGGGGGTCAAGGTAGAATGACCGCAGGAGATGTTCAATGGATGAAAACAGGCAGTGGAATTATCCATTCTGAAATGCCCGCAATGAAAGAAGGTAAACTTCATGGTTTTCAATTATGGATTAACATGCCTGCAAAAATGAAAATGAGTAAGCCTGAGTATCATTATATTAACGCAGATCAAATGTCAGTTCATAGAGATAGTGAAAAACAAGTCAAAGTAATTGCAGGTAAATTTGAAAACGCTGAAGGGCCAATTAAAAAACATAACGTGGACCCAATTTATCTTGATATAGAATTGAAAAAAACAAAAGAACTTAGTTTTAATATTCCATCAACACACAATTCATTTATTTATCTAATAAATGGTGAGGTAAGAATTGGTAATAAAAAACACGATAAAGTTAAAGACTCCACATTAATTCTCTTAACAAAAGGAAAAAATTTAAAAGTTTCAGCTTTATCTGATTCAAAATTTCTATTAATCTCAGGAAAACCAATCGGAGAGCAGATAGCTAGAGGAGGACCATTTGTAATGAATACAAAACAAGAGATTCTTGAAGCTATTGAAGATTACCATAATGGTTCTTTCGTGAAATAAATGAAAGCAATACAAATTTCAAAAAATGGTGGACCAGAAGTACTAGAGCTAAAAGATATTTCACTTGAAAAACCAAATGTAGATGAAGTTACAATTGAACATAAAGCAATTGGCTTAAATTATATCGATACTTATCATAGATCAGGATTATACCCTTTAAAACTCCCAACAGGAATTGGTGCTGAAGGTGCTGGGTTAATAACTGAAATTGGATCAAATATTAAAGATTTTAAAGTTGGAGATAGAGTTTCTTATGCTGGTGCTCCGTTAGGATCTTACTCAACACACAGAAATTATCCTATCAAAAATTTAGTTAAAGTTCCTGATAGCATCGATTTTAAAATAGCTGCAACATTAATGACTAAAGGATTAACAACTTTTTATTTATTACATAAGACATATCCAGTTAAACAAGGAGAAACTGTTTTATTTCATGCTGCCGCAGGTGGTGTTGGGCAAATCTTTGGGCAATGGGCCAAGAGTTTGGGATGTAATGTTATAGGAACAGTTGGTTCAGATGATAAAATAGAAAATGCAAAAAATAATGGTTATGATCACGTAATAAATTATAACAAAGAAGATTTTTCAAAAAAAGTTTTAGAAATAACAAAGGGCAAAGGAGTTCCAGTTGTGTATGATGGGGTTGGAAAAAGTACACTTGAGGGTTCTTTGGAATGTTTAGGAATAAGAGGTATGTTGGTTTCTTTTGGAAATGCATCTGGTCCCTTATCAGACATTAATATTCCAAAATTAATTCAACCAAAAGGACTTTATTTGACTAGACCATCTATGCAACAATATTTAAGTACTAAAGAGGAAATTGATGAGGCATCTAAAGTACTATTTGAAAAAGTAACTTCTGGAAAAGTAAAAATTGAAATATTTAAAGAGTACAAACTTGAAAACTCTGTTGACGCACATAAAGATTTAGAAGGAAGAAAAATACTAGGACCTGCAGTAATTATTCCTTAAACTGTTGATCCATATCAGATATATGAAGTCTTAAGGCTCTAGTTGAAATTTGAATTTCTCTTATAAAAAATATTATTGAAGTCATCATTGATAAACAACATGAACCGAATATAATCCTAGCGATAAATAATTCGTCGAGATATAGAGCAAAAACGGTTACCATGTTGAATAAAAATCCAAAAGCTCCAAACATTATAGAATACTTTAGTACACTAATTCTATCATTTAAGTTGTTTAACTGATCTTTCCACTCTGGTGGAGTATGTTTTTCGAAAACATATTCATCATGAATTTTTCTTATTAATGCACTTAAGGTATGAAACCTTGTTGAATATACATTCATTATTAATGGAATAGCAGGAAACATCAGTGCAACTACGGTGTAATCAATATTCATGACGATTAAATTTGCTTAATAAAAAAACTTTGTTATTTAATAATTTATATGCCTCATATAAGCATCTTCCTTGAATTAACAAGGCTAAAAAAATCAATTGGCTACATGTTGTTATTTTGGCCTTGTGCATGGGGTCTCACTATTGCGTATGATTTTCAAAATGGTTTTGAAAAATATTTTTTTTATATTTTATTATTTTTTTTAGGATCTGTTTTAATGCGTTCTGCAGGCTGTATAGTTAATGATATAATAGATAAAGATTTTGATAAAAATGTAGAAAGAACGAAAAATCGGCCTTTGGCATCTGGGAAAATAACTGTAAAATTATCTATAATTTACGCAATCATACTATGTTTATTGGCTTTTTTAGTTCTAATTAATTTTAATTTTTTAACAATTATTTTAGCTATTTCATCAATGCCACTTGCATTTAGCTATCCGTTAATGAAAAGATTTACTTACTGGCCACAGTTGTTCTTGGGTATAACTTTTAATTATGGTTTATTACTTGGATGGACAAGTATTACTGAAACTATAAACTTTTTACCAATAATATTTTATTTTGGCGCCATATTTTGGACACTAGGTTACGACACAATATATGGATTTCAAGACATAGAGGATGATGAAATAATTGGAGTAAAATCAACATCAATAAAATTTAAAAAAAACCCTAAAATATTCTTATCAATATGTTATTTTATATTTACTCTGTGCTATTTGATTATGGGAATGAATATAGATTTTAATAATTATTTTTTTATTGGTTTTTTTGTGATTATTTTTCATTTATTTATATTTCAAATTTATAACTTTGATAAAAATAACAAATCAAAATGTTTAAATATTTTTAAAAGTAATAATATATTAGGATTATTAATACTAATCACTATTCTAATAGGTAAAATTCAATTATAATGAAAAGCTTAGATATAATAAAAAGATTATACAAAGATTATACAAAAAGATATTTAAATAAAATTATTATATCAGCCTTTTTTTCACTAATTGTTGCGGCGAGTACTGCCTCAATTGCATACTTGCTTGATCCCGCAATAGAAAAAATTTTTATTGAAAAAGATCAGCGACTTATGTTGATAATACCCTTTGCAATAGTTATTGCATTCGCAGTTAAAGGGTCCTCTTTATATTTTGCAAAAATGACTCTTCAAAAAGCTGGGATGCAGATGCAAAAAGAACTTCAATTACAAATCATGAACTCGATTTTGCTAACTGATATAGAAGCTATGAATAAAAAACATTCTGGTAAGTATTTATCAAATTTAACGTTTGATGTATCAATGGTTCAAAGACTGCTGAGTGATACAATTTTACTGTTAACAAAAGACACTCTTACTTTAATTGGCTTGTTGTCTGTAATGTTTTATCAAAATTGGAGATTAGCTTTATTTGCAATTATAATGATACCTTTAGCATCTGTTGCGTCAAAATCGCTTGGAAAGAGAATGGGAAAAATTTCTACTCAAATTCAAGAAATAAACGGTTTGCTCACCTCTTTTGTATTAGAAATATTTAAAAATCATAAAATAATAAAAATTTTTCAAAAGGAAGATTTTGAAAATAAAAGATCAGAAAAATATTTGGAAATCTTTAAAAGTAAAGCTGTAAAAGTTCAGTCTGTATTAATTAGAGCAACTCCAATTATGGAGATCTTAACTGGAATTATGATTGGTGGATTAATTTATTATGCAGGTAATTTAGTTTTAAAAAATGAGCTTGAAATAAATAATTTTTTTTCTTTTCTAGCCGCGATGATGCTCTCCTATCAGCCTGTAAGATCGTTAGCAACTTTAAATATGGGTATTCAGCAAGGGATATCTGCTGCTAAAAGAATATTACCGATTATTGACTCAGAAAATTTAGATTTAAACAAAGGTAAAGAATTTAATCTAAAAAATGGAAGTATCGAATTTAAGAATGTAAATTTTAAATATGAAACAGTTGAAAGAAATACACTAAATAATTTATCTTTAAATATTTTAGGTGGTAAGATGACAGCCCTAGTTGGTCACAGTGGCGCTGGTAAATCAACTATAATGAATTTAATCCCCAGGTTTTATGATCTTGATGATGGTAAAATTTCAATCGATGAACAATCAATCTATGATGTATCTGCTCAATCTCTCAGAAAACATATTTCTTTAGTTAGTCAAGATACTACATTGTTTGATGACACTATAAAAAATAATATTATTTATTCAAAACTAAATGCTAGCGATGATGAAATTAATGAAGTGATAAAGCTATCACATTGTGAAGAATTTATAAAAAAACTTCCAAATGGGCTCGACACTATAATAGGTGAAAATGGAATAAGATTATCAGGTGGAGAGAAGCAAAGATTATCTATTGCAAGAGCAATGTTAAAAAAAAGTCAAATTATACTTTTAGACGAAGCAACTTCTTCATTGGATGCAGAAACTGAGGAAAAAATTCAAAATGCAATAAATTATTTAACTAAAGATAGAACATCATTAGTAATAGCACACAGGTTATCAACTATAATTAATTCAAATAAAATTTATGTGATAGATGAAGGTAAAGTAGTTGCTGAAGGGAGTCATGATTCATTGATTGCTTCTTCTGAGACCTACAAAAATTTTTATTTAAAGCAAATAAGAAAAGATTAATGTATTTTATTTACATTATAACAAGTTACATTTTTGTTATTATATCTCCATTGGTAATTATTTATAGAATTGCAATAGGTAAAGAAAATAAAGTAAGATTTCAAGAACGATATGCAATTCCAACAGCTTATAGAAATAAAGGTAAACTTATTTGGTTTCATTGTTCTAGCGTAGGTGAGCTTATAAGTATAATTCCATTATTAGAAAAACTTGAATTAAATAAAAATATAAATCAAATTTTAATTACAACAACAACACTTAGTTCATCAAAAATATTTACTAATTTTAATTTTAAAAAAACAGTTCATCAATTCTTTCCTATAGATAATAATTTTATAGTTAAAAAATTTTTGGATCATTGGAAACCATCATGTTTATTTCTCTGTGAGTCAGAAATCTGGCCAAATATGATTAACGCTATACACAGAAGAAAAATAAAATTAATTTTGTTAAATGCTAGACTTACCAATAAATCATTTAAAAGATGGAGGAAGCTAAAACACTTTTCTACTAATCTATTTAGAAAATTTGATATGTGTTTTCCACAAAATCATGAAACAAGTAAAAGACTTAAAATACTTGGTGTTAAGAATATTTTAAACTTAGGAAACCTCAAATTTTCAACAAGTAAAAAAGTGGAAAGAGATTTTTTAAAAAAAAAATACCTAGTTTTTTTTAGAAATAAAAAAATTTTGATTACTGCAGCAAGTACACACCACAATGAAGAAGATTTTATTATAAAGTCTCATTTATATTTTAAAAAAAAATTTAAAAATATTGTATCTATTATAATCCCAAGACACGTTGAGAGGTCTAGAGAGATATCTAAAGAGTTAGAAAAATTATCCTTTAAATTTCACCTCCATAGCTCGACAAAAAAAATTGACCCCAAAATAGATTTTTATATTGTAGATACATATGGTGAAACAAATAAGTTCTATAAAATATCAAACATAGTTTTTATGGGTGGATCATTGATTCCACATGGTGGTCAAAATCCATTGGAAGCAGCAAAACTGGGATGTAAAATTATTCATGGACCAAATGTATATAATTTTAAAGAAATTTATGAAAAACTTAATAAAATGAAAATATCTACAAATTTTTATACTTACAAAAATGGGATTAAAATTATTAATAAAGAGTTAAATACAAGAAAATTCAGCTTAAAAAACAATAGAATTATAAATTATGGACAAAAAATATTAAAATTAACCTATACGGAATTGATTAAATTTATTTAAAGTGAAATTTTTAAAACCAAAATTTTGGCAAAACAATAATTTAACTTCATTATTTTTATGGCCTTTATCACTAATTACACTAACAATAAATATTGTTAAGAAACTGCAAACGCCCTATGTGCCAAAAATTTCAACAATTTGCGTAGGAAATATCTACTTGGGTGGTACTGGAAAAACTGAGTTAGTAGTAAGAATAAATCAAATGCTAAAAAATAAATATAGCACTTATGTGATTAAAAAAAATTATAAGAATCAATTAGATGAACAAATTTTATTAAAAAAAAATACAAAATTATTTTTACCAAGAAAAAGATTAGATGGATTAAAAAAAATCGAAACTTTTAAAAAAAATATAGCGATCTTTGATGATGGTCTTCAAGACAAATCTATAGAACATACTTTATCAATAGTTTGCTTTAATAGCTTAACTGGGGTAGGAAATGGAAGACTCTTACCTTCAGGCCCATTAAGAGAGAGTTTATCTGAATTAGCAAATTATAATGCAATATTTATAAATGGGAAAAAAAATAATAAACTAATACGCCAAATTAAAATTATTAATAAAAAAATAAAAATTTTTTCAGGCAAATACTTTTTAAAAAATAAAAAAAACTTTAGTAAAAATTCTGATTATTTAGCTTTTTGTGGCATTGGAACTCCTCAAAGTTTTTTTAATTTACTAAGTGAAAATAATATAAAAATTAAAAAAAAAATAGTTTTTCCAGATCACTATGATTATGGCATTTCTGATATAGAACGAATTAAACAAATTGCAGATTTAAATAACTATAAAATAGTAACAACTGAAAAAGACTATGTAAAAATAAAAAAATTTAAAAAATTAAAAGCTTCTTTTGTTAAGATAGAATTGATTATCGATAATCTTTCATCATTTAAAAAATATATATATTTAAATATATGAAATTTATAAATTATTTTTTTCAATCCGTTATTATAATTATATTATTTTTCATATTTAAAATTATTGGATATAGAAATGCCTCAAATTTGGGATCTAAGCTTGGAACTATTTTTGGAAAGTTTATAAGATCGGAAAAAATTATTTTAAAAAATGTTGAAATCATAAAAAAATATTCTGAAAATGAAATAAATATAAGTAATAATATAGTTAATAACGTTTATTCTAATTACGGAAGAATTTTATCTGATTACGTTTATTTAAAAAATTTTAAAAATTCTTTAAAAACAAATGTAAATTTAATTGGTGAAAAATATCTTGAAGAAATTAAGTATAAAAATAAAAAAGTTGTATTTATTTCCGGGCATTTTAATAATTTTGAACTTATGGCAATGTATATAAATGCATCAGGAATAAATCTTGCCGCAATCTATAGACCTTTAAATAATATTTTTTTAAATCAAATTATGGAACACATTAGAATTAAATACATTTGTAAAAATCAAATTAAAAAAGGTAAAAGCGGGACTAGGATACTCTTAAATTTTCTCAAAAAAAATTACTCGATTGCCTTAATGATTGATCAAAGAGTCTCGGAAGGTATTAAATCAGATTTTTTTGGAAAACCGGCATTTACTACAACTATTCCAGCTCAAATTATAAAAAAATTTGATTGTGAGATTGTTCCCGTTCATATTGAAAGATATGATAATGTAAAATTTAACCTAACCATAAATAAGCCTCTAAAATTTGATAAAAATACAAGTATAGAGGAAATAACATTGAGACTTAATAAAATATTAGAAAATATGATTATTAAGGACCCATCTCAGTGGATCCTGACTCACAATAGATGGAAATAAAGTTATTTTTCTTTATCTCTTATTAAATTTGCTTCTAAATAAGAATAGTAGGGTTCTTGAAGATCAACATTCCAATAATTTAATTTTTCCAAAGGAATTTTTTTGCCTGATATAGCACAAATAACATGTGTGCCATTTTCAATTATCTCGAAAGAATTATTTAAATATTTTAATCTAGCTATTTTATCGGCCATTATATAAATAAGTATACATGAGAATTGCTATAATTGGTAGCGGAGGAAGAGAACATTCAATCAGTCAAAAAATATTTGAGTCTAAAAAAGTAGATAAAATATATTGTATTCCTGGAAATGGGGGGACACAAGAAATTGCAGACAATGTAGATATAGATTTAAAAGATTTTGTTAAGATTAAAACATTCCTTATTTCAAAAAATATTGATTTAACAATTATTGGTCCAGAGGAACCTTTGGTAAATGGAATTGTAGATTATTTAAAAAAAGAAAACCTAAAAGTGTTTGGTCCAGATCAATTTTGTTCAAGACTAGAGGGATCTAAAATATTTACAAAAAAAATTTGTAAATTAGAAAATATACCAACGGCTAATTTTCAAATTTTTAAAGACTCTTCTTCCTCACTTAACTTTTTAAAAAACTCTAATTATCCTATAGTTGTCAAAGCTGATGGTTTGGCCGCAGGCAAAGGTGTCTACATTTGTGAAAAATTCTCAGAAGCAAAAAAAGCGGTTGATGAAGTTTTTGGAGGAAAGTTTGGAAAAGCTGAAGAAATATTAATTGAGCAATTTTTAAGTGGTGAAGAAATGAGTTTTTTTATATTGTATGATAATAATTCGTTTAAAATTTTTAATACTGCTCAAGATCATAAAAGAGTATATGAGGGTGACAAAGGTCAAAATACTGGTGGTATGGGAGCATATTCTCCATCAAGACTTCACAGCAAAGAACTTGAAAAAAAAATAATAGACAGGATTATTTTACCAACGTTAAAATATTTAAAAAAAGAGAATGGTATTTACGTTGGTTTTTTGTATGCGGGCTTGATGATAAAAAATAATGATCCATATCTAATAGAATATAATGTAAGAATGGGAGATCCAGAGTGTCAAACTATATTACCATTACTTAAAAATGACTTTTTGGAAGTAATTGAAAGTTGTATCAATGGAAATCTTAAAAATTATGAATTAACATGGAAGAATAAAAAAAGTCTTTGTATAGTTTTAACGTCAAGTGGTTATCCAAATAAATTTGAAAAAAAAATTTTAATCGAAAATTTGAACAATATTAAGTTAATCAATGATGATTATTTATTCCATGCAGGTACAAGATTTGATGAGGGTAAATTTTATTCAAATGGAGGTAGAGTTTTAAATTTTGTTTCAATAGATCAAGATTTTGAAAATGCAAGGAATAGAGCTGTTAACCTCATTAAAAAACTTAATTGGAAAAATGGACATTATAGAAAAGACATTGGATATAAAGTCATCGAAAAAAAATGAGAATAATTTCAGGTATCGCTAAGGGAAAAAAAATAATCATTCCTATTGATAAAAATACTAGACCTCTAAAAGATTTAGTTAGAGAATCTATTTTTAACATAATTACTCATTCTGGTTTACTGAATAGAAAAATTACTGAGTGTATTGTTTTAGACTTATTTTCTGGGGTAGGTTCATTTGGACTAGAGGCTATCTCAAGAGGAGCAAAAAAAGTTGTATTTTATGAAAACTATAATCCAGCAATAGAATTACTGAACAAAAATATAAATAATTTATCTTTTAATAATCAGGCAGAAGTAAATTGCAGTGATATTTACTCAATAAATAATATAAAAAAAATAGAAAATAAGTTTGATATAATTTTCTTAGACCCTCCATTTAAAGATGAGAATATAATTAATGTACTACAAATTTTATGTGAAAGAAAAATTTTTAAAACAGATAGTTTAGTTGTACTTCATCGGCATAAAAAAAGTAAAGATAATTTAAATAAATTTTTGAAAATAATTCGTGAAGAAATTTATGGATCATCAAAAATATTTTTTGGGCAATTTAATATTTAAGAATTTTAAAAGTCTCTTTTTTAACTAACTCTACTTCTGGTTGGTTTAAAGGGTTAACCTTTAGAAGGTGGGATAATAAGATTACCTCTAAAGTAAAAAAGCAAAATAATTCACCTAAAGTTTTTTCGTCTCTTTTTTTTATATAGAAAGATCTAAAGGGAATTTTTTTCAAATTAAAAATTTTTTCTGTTGCTAAACGCTGTGCATTTAAAATATTAAATGTTTTTTTTTGTTTTAAAAAATTAAATTTATTAAAAAGTAAATTATTATTTAACTTTGTACTATTTCTTTCTTCAACTATAAAAAAAGTATAAAAATTTGGATTAAATCCACTTAAATATAATTGAAGAATACTATGATTATCTTTTGGCATTGAGGAAATAATTGGAAGAATTCCCTTTGAATTTTTTCCTAAGCTTTCAGAAACTAATTGTTGATACCATTTGAATAAATCTTCAGATTTTGGATCATAGTTTAATATTACTGAATTAAATTTTTTTTTTTTATTTAATAAATATGTCGAAAGTACATTATGAGTTAAATTATTTAGAAATTTTTTATTAGTTATTAAATTATTAAATTGTTTAAATTTTTTTTCATCTAATCCCATTAACTCTGCGGGCAACATACCTACCTCTGATAAAACTGCGAATCTTCCTCCTATAAAATTTTTATGTTCGATCACATCAGATTTGAGTTTGCTGGCTAACTGTTGTAAATAATTATTAGTTTTTTCAGTAATAAAAATATTTTTATTATTTTTATAATATCTTAAATTAAAATTTGAGATTGTTTCTAATGTATTACCAGATTTAGATATAATTATATTTAAACTTTTTATACTCTTTTGTTTAATTAAGTTTAGACTCTCGTCAAAAGTAACTTTTTTTTTTATTTTTTCTATTAAAAAATTATAGATAGCCTTAGTACCTAGTGATGAACCTCCCATGCCAATTATATTTATATTTTTAATATTTCTATATTTTTTAATTATGTTTCTTTTGTAGGAGTAATTATAATTTTTTTTGAAACTTTGAAAAAATTTTGGAAAATTATTTTGATCTATTTCCTTTAAATTTTTTAATAATTTCTTCTTTCCTTTTTCATTAATCTTATTATTAAAATTCTTAAAAAGAAAATTTGTTTTCATTATTACTCAATCTTTTTAATTATAGATTCTTCAAGTGAAGTTGATGTTTCTAATTGAGAATTTGAATTATCTTTACTTTTTCCGCTAATTTTTTTTTGAAAATTGTTATCTGTATTTTCTAAATCTGCGCTATCTTTTGGTTTTGGCAATTTGTTAATTTTAGGAGGCATTACTAAAGGATTTTTTTTTTCAATTAAAAATTCATCTGATTTATCAGACCTCTTCCCTCCCATTCCTGAACAGGCACTAGTGAAAAAAATAAGTAAAACAATTAGTATTTTAATTTTCATTTTTAATTTTATTTTTAAAAATCTCAAAAAGTATTAGTACAATAATACCTATTGATATAAATATATCAGCTACATTAAAAACAAACCAGTGATAACCATTATAATTTATATCAATAAAATCAGGTACAGCTGAATAATAAATTCTATCATATAAGTTACCAATTGATCCTCCTAGAATCATAGAAAAAAAAATTCTTTGTGCATTTTCCGCATAAATAAGTAAGTAAATTATTACAATATTTATTATTATAATAAGTGTTGTAATCAAATTATAAATAAAAGCTTGATCAGATTGAAACAAGCCAAAGCCTATTCCAGAGTTCCAGACTAATATAATATTTAAAAATGAATTAATGGTAAAATCTACTATACCTTCTGTTTCAGCAATATTTAAAATGTATATTTTTGAAATTCGATCAATAAAAAAAATAAAAATAATTATTAGAAAATTAGAAATAAGTTGTTTTTTAATCATAACCTCAGTTTAAAAATTATCCATGTCTCTCACATTTACCTTTTCTTATTTTCCAACAAACATTACATTTATTTCCTTCTGCCTTAGATGTGTGTACATTTATTTCCTCACCTGTATCATTATTAAGTAAAACTTCTGCTGCGGATGTAATGCAAAGTTCAGCAAAATCAAAATCTTTAGCAATATTATATAAATCTTTATTAAGTTTTATTTTAATGTTCGACTCTAGACTTGATCCTATCAATTTATCTGTTCTTTTACTTTCAATACTTATATTTGCAACATCTCTAACTTTTTTTAATTTCTCCCACTTTTCATTTAATTTTTTATTTTTCCAATTTTCAGGTATTTTAATAAACTTCTTTAAATGAATGCTGTCTTTATCATTTTTAATTACTAGTGAATAAATTTCCTCAGTAGTAAATGAAAGTATTGGGGCAAACCATTTCAATAGACAGTCTAAAAGTATATTGAGTAATGTAATACAACTTTTTCTTTTTTCTGAATTTAAATTATCACAATAAAGAGTATCTTTTCTTATATCAAAATAAAAAGCTGAGAGATCCACCGTGCAAAAATTTAATAATTCTTTGTATAAATTATGAAATGTATAGCTTGTAAAGTTTTTATGAAAATTTTCATTTAATATAGATATCCTGTGAAGCATATATTGTTCTAATTCTGGAAGTTTATTTACCTCAATTTTAGAAAAGTTTTGTTCCGAAAATTTGTCATTAAGATTTCCCAATATGTATCTAAAGGTATTTCTGATTTTTCTGTAAGCTTCAGCATGCTGTTCTAATATTGAATAATCTATTCTAAGATCTTCAGCATAATTTGAAGCAGCAACCCAAACTCTTAAAATATCTGCACCATATTTTTTTAAAATTTCTTCTGGCGCAATCACATTTCCTAAGGATTTCGACATTTTAAGACCTTTTCCATCAACTACAAATCCATGAGATAGGATAGACTCAAATGGTGCTTTCCCTCTAGTTCCGCAAGACTCTAATAAAGAAGAATGAAACCATCCTCTATGTTGATCTGATCCCTCTAAATACATTGATGCAGGCCATTTTAAATCATCTCTTTTTTCTAATACAAAAGAGTGAGTCGACCCACTATCAAACCAGACCTCTACAATATCTTTGGATTGAATATAATTATCTGCTTTATATTTATTTCCTAAAAATCTCTGAAAGTTGTCCGAAAACCAACAGTCTGAACCCTCTTTTTCATAAATTTTTGCGATGTTTTCGAATACTTCATCATCTATTAAAACTTTATTATCTTTTTTTGAAACAAAAATTGGAAGTGGAACGCCCCATACTCTTTGTCTAGAAACACACCAATCAGGTCTGGTTTCAATCATAGATTTGATTCTTTCTTTCCCCTTGCTGGGATAGAATTTCGTTTCATCAAGTGCTTTTAGTGCTAATTTTCTCAAACCATGACTTTCCATAGAAATAAACCACTGTTGGGTTGCTCTGTGTACTAGTGGGGCTTTTGATCTCCATGAATGTGGGTAGGAATGTTTTAATTTTCCATTTGCAAGTAACTTCTTCAAATCCTTTAACTTTTCAATTATTATTGGATTTGCTTTAAAAATATGAGTGCCTTCAAATTCTAGAATATGTTTGGTATATTTACCATCATCATCAACTGTCTCTAATGCTTTGATACCGTTGTTTATGCATAAATTGAAATCATCAGGGCCATGGCTTGGTGCACAATGAACAAATCCTGTTCCTTGCTCTGTAGTGACAAATCTAGCTTCTAACATTGGAACATCATAATTATAACCAATATCTGAAAATGGATGATTACAAATTACTCCCTTAAAAGCTTTACCTGGTAATTCATTTAATATTTTATATTTTTCAATATTACATTCCTTAATAAAAGGTTCTAAAAGTTCTTTCGCAACTACTACTTTATTTTTTTTAAATTCATTCTCATCTTGCAATTCAACTATTAAATATTTTAGACTCTCATTATATGCCAAAGCTTTATTTGCTGGGATTGTCCATGGAGTGGTCGTCCAAATTATAATTTGACAACCTTCTAAATCTTTAACATCTGTTTTTTTAATTAAAAAGGACACATAAATTGTATCTGAGGTATGGTCCATATATTCTACTTCTGCATCCGATAGCGCAGTTTTCTCCACAGTTGACCACAAAACTGGTTTGTAACCTTTGTAAAGACTTCCTTCTTTTAAAAATTTCCCTAGTTCTCTAACTATTTGAGCCTCAGCATCAAAACTCATTGTGGAATAATAATTTTCCCAATCTCCAATTACTCCTAACCTTTTAAATTGATCTTTGTGAACCTTAATCCATTTATTTGCAAAATCTCGACACTCTTTTCTGAATTCAACAATTGGTATTTCATTCTTATTTTTTTTATTTTTTTTATATTGTTCCTCTATTTTCCATTCAATTGGCAAACCATGACAATCCCAGCCTGGAACATATACCGAATCTTTATCATCCATCTGATGAAATTTTGTTATTATGTCCTTTAATATTTTGTTTAAGGCAGTTCCCATATGAATGTTGCCATTTGCATAGGGAGGTCCGTCGTGCAAAATAAATTTCTCTTTACCTTTGCTCTCGTTTCTTAAATTTTGATATAAATTGATTTTATCCCAAAAATCAATCAGGCCAGGCTCTTTCTGTGGTAAATTAGCTTTCATTGAAAATGATGTTTTTGGGAGATTTAAGTTTTCTTTGCTCATGATTATTTCAAACTTATTCTTGCAACTCTAATATCTTTTTTAATTTGATTCGTTAGATGTTTTATACTTTTAAACTTTTTTTCTCTTCTAATAAACTTAATAAATTCAACTAATAATTTTTTATTATATATATTTTTATTAAAATTAAATAAGTTTACTTCTAATAATATTTTATTTTGATTGAAAGTAGGTCTAAATCCTAAATTTGCTATTCCTTTTATTTTTTTTTTTATATTTTCTAATTTTACCTTAACAGAGTAGACCCCTGGTTTAGCAATAATATAATTTCCAATATCAATATTGCATGTAGCAAATCCTATCTTGCCTCCAACTTTTCTTCCTTTTTCTACCTTGCCTTCAATTTCCCATTTTCTTGTTAAATATTTATTAGCAGTGGACAAATTTCCACTTGATAAAAGTTTTCTTATTTCAGTTGAAGAAATTATTTTTTTATTTTTTTTTAATGGAGATGGGATAATTAATTTATAATTACATTCATTTTCAAACGATTTTAGTAAATTTATATCTCCCTCCCTTTTATTACCAAATCTAAAATTATTGCTTACAAATAGAACTTTGGTTTTAATTTTTTTATCTAAATATTTTGTTATAAACACTTCAGCTTTTATTTTTGAAAAGTTTTTTGTAAATTTTTGATTTATTAAAAAATTTACACTTTGTTTTTTAAATTGTTCTATTTTTTGAGATAAATTCATTAACTTAAAATGTTTTAGTTTTTTGTTAAAAAACATTTTTGGCATTGGATTAAATGTAACAACACCGATTTTACATTTATATCTCTTTTTAAATTCTCTTGCTCTTTTAAATAATTTTTGATGACCCATATGAACACCATCAAAATTTCCAATTAGAATTATCGAATTATGATAGTTTTTCGGAATTTTGAAACCATTAAATATTTTCATTTTTACCATTTTAATTTTTCTTGAATATAATTTACATCAACTTGATATTTTTCAAAAAGTTTATTTAGTTCATTTTGATTTTCTTTTTTATGGATTCCATTGAGAATAAATAATGAATTAAAATTCTGAAGATTAGCACCTCTAATATCAGTATTTAGATTGTCCCCGATACATAAAACTGACTTGCTTTGGTTATTAATTGATTTTTTATATACTAATGGATATGGCTTTCCAAAATATTTTACTTTTCCACCTATTTCTTCAAAAACTTTTGCAACCGAGCCTGCACAATATTCTGTAATATCTCCTCTATCGACAATTAAATCAGGATTTGTACAAACCATCTCTTTATCAATAAAAGAAGATAAAAACTTTTTATAAAATTCAAGACTTTCGTACTTATCAAATAAACCAGTACAAATTATATAGTCAGCATCCTCTAAATTCTTTTGTTTTAGTGATTTGAAATTTTTAAATAAATTAAAGTCCCTTTCTGGGCCTAAATGATAAAATTTTATATTTTTTTTTTCATTACTTAAATAATTTAAAGATCCTTGACCTGAAGTATAAACTTTAGAACTTTTTTTGGCATCTAATCCAAGCTTTTCTAAAAATTTTATAACATCAGAATTCGGCCTTGGGGCGTTTGTAAGTAGCACGTATTCTTTACCTAAATTATCTAATTCGGAAAGGACATTCACAGCATCTTCGTTTAATTTAATCCCGTTATGAAGAACACCCCAAATATCAATATAAAACAGATCAAAGCTATTTACTATTTCTCTTAGACCAATATTGCTCAAATTTACCGTCATATTAATAAACTACTGAAAAAAGCTATATATTCTTTGATTTTTTAAAGCAATAACCTTCTTGAAAATAGTCCGCAGTATATCTATATGTCCTGACATATTTATAGGAGAATTTATGAAGTTTAAACCTTTACATGATAGAGTTTTAATAGAAGTTTTAAATAGTTTAGAAAAAACTTCTGGAGGTATAATTATCCCAGACTCGGCTCAAGAGAAACCCCAAGAGGGCAAAGTTGTTGCTGTAGGTGGAGGAGCAAAAACTGAAGATGGAAAATTAATTCCAATGGATGTTAAAGTTGGGGATAAAGTTCTTTTCGGAAAATGGTCCGGAACTGAAATCAAAATTGATGGAAAGGAATATAGCATAATGAAAGAGTCAGACATTATGGGTATTTCAACTGGAAAGTAATTAAAAGAAATAAAGTAAGGAGAATAATATGGCAAAGATAGTAAAGTTTGACACTGAAGCGAGAACAGCAATGCTTAAAGGTGTTGATATTCTTGCTAACACTGTGAAGGTAACTCTTGGTCCCAAAGGAAGAAACGTCGTAATTGATAAATCTTATGGCGCTCCAAGAACTACAAAAGATGGTGTTTCTGTAGCAAAAGAAATTGAGCTTGAGGATAAATTTGAAAATATGGGAGCTCAAATGGTTAAAGAAGTTGCAAGTAAAACAAATGATGAAGCTGGAGATGGTACTACTACAGCTACAATTTTAGCTCAAGCAATTGTTAAAGAAGGTTGCAAATACGTAACTGCAGGTATGAATCCTATGGACGTTAAAAGAGGAATTGATGCAGCTGTGGAAACTGTTAAAGAAAAATTAATCTCGTCTGCAAAAAAAGTAAAGGACAGTGATGAAATTGCTCAAGTTGGAACAATATCTGCCAATGGTGATAAAGAAATTGGTAACATGATTGCAAAAGCAATGCAAAAAGTTGGTAATGAAGGTGTAATTACTGTTGAGGAAGCAAAAGGAATTGAAACTGAACTTGATGTAGTAGAAGGTATGCAATTTGATAGAGGATACTTGTCGCCTTACTTCATAACAAATGCAGAGAAAATGACTACAGAGTTAGAAAATCCATTAATTCTATTGCATGAAAAAAAATTAACAAACTTACAACCAATGGTTCCTCTTTTAGAAGCAGTGGTGCAGTCTGGAAGGCCGCTGATGATAATCTCAGAAGATGTAGAAGGTGAAGCTTTAGCTACATTAGTTGTCAACAAATTAAGAGGTGGTTTAAAAGTTGTGGCTGTTAAAGCTCCAGGATTCGGAGATAGAAGAAAAGCAATGCTTGAAGATATTGCAATTTTAACTGGAGGAACAGTAATATCTGAAGATTTAGGTATAAAACTTGAAAATGTTAAATTAACAGATTTAGGTTCTGCTAAAAAAGCAAAAGTGGACAAGGAAAATAGTACGATCGTAAGTGGAACTGGTAAAAAATCTGACATTGAAGCAAGATGTACACAAATCAAACAACAGATTGATGAAACAACATCTGACTACGATAGAGAAAAACTTCAAGAAAGATTAGCTAAACTTGCTGGAGGTGTCGCTGTAATTAAAGTTGGTGGAGCTACTGAAGTAGAAGTTAAAGAGAGAAAAGATAGAGTTGAAGATGCGCTTAATGCAACAAGAGCAGCTGTCGAAGAAGGAATAGTTGTTGGTGGTGGATGTGCGCTTCTTTATGCATCACATGAATTAGATAAAGTTAAAGTTAAAGGTGACGATCAAAAAGCTGGAGTGGAAATTGTTAAAAGTGCCCTTCAAGCACCTATTAGACAAATCGCAACAAATGCTGGAGTTGATGGTTCTGTAGTCGTTGGAAAATTAACTGAAGGTAATAAACCTTCTCAAGGTTATGATGCTCAAACAGAACAGTATGTTGATATGTTTAAAGAAGGTATCATCGACCCAGTAAAAGTTGTCAGAACTGCTTTACAAGATGCTGCTTCAATTTCTGGATTACTAGTTACTACTGAAGCAATGGTTGCAGATAAACCTGAACCGAAAGATTCAGGTCCAGCTGGCGGAATGCCTCCAGGAGGAATGGGAGGAATGGGCGGCATGGGCGGCATGATGTAATCCCAAATTTAATCGAAACAAATTATAAAAACCCCCACATGTTGGGGGTTTTTTTTACTTCAAATTAATTGTTAAAAATTTTATCTACTAAATAAAGACCTAATGCTACCGCAGGTCCTATTCCAAATGCGAATAGTAATGTTCCAATTCCAACTGTACCTCCTAAATACCATCCAAAGGAAACAACACTTATCTCAATAAAAGCTCTTACAGTTGCAATTGGTAAATTTGATACTTTTTGTAAACCGATCATAAGGCCATCTCTTGGACCTGGTCCTAAATTTGCAACTAAATATATTCCCCCACCTATGCCAACTGTTAAAACAGCCACTATAGCTAGAATAATTTGCGAAATATAGCTTTCAGGTGAAGGAACAAAATTAATACATAATTCAATCATGCCAGCAATAATTAATGCGTTTAATATCGTGCCCATTCCTGGTTTTTGTTTCAATGGAATCCACATAATTAAAACAATGACACTGATAATAAAAGTTATAACTCCAATTGAATAGTTTACATTTAAAGAAATGCCCTGGGCGAGAACGCTCCATGGGGAAGCTCCACTTAAGGAAACAATAAGCAAACCCTCACCTAATCCAAAAAGTGTTAAGCCAAAGCACAAAAAGAAAAAGGTTGAAATCTTAGGCTTAAAATTAAATGGATATTTTGAACTCCAATTAGTTCTGGGGATTTTTTTAATAGATAAAAACATAAAACAATAATTTCTTATATATCTTAAAATAAATAATTAATATAAAATTTAAGAATGAAAATAAAATTTTACTCTTTTGTATTAATATTTATTATTTCAATTTTTACTTTTTCAAATTTATATTCACATACAGGCCATTATAAAAATATTGCACTGATAGAAATGGATATTTATAGAAATGGTGAGATTATTGGATATAGTAATTATTTTTTTAATAGCTATGGAGATATTTTTGAAGTTAGTAATGAAACTCAGTTTGAGGTTAAAATAGCCGGAATAAAACTATTTTCTGTAAAAAGTATAAGTAAAGAAAAATACAAAAACGATCAATTGATAGAATTCAACTCTGAGACAATGCAAAATGATAAGAGAAAATTTGTAAATTTGGTTTATGATAAATCGAATGAATTTTTTATAATTGATGGCTCCTCATATAAAGGTAAAGGCGATAAAGAAAATATCGTAGGAAATTGGTGGAACCACAAAATACTAACAAGTAATAGTCAAATTAGCCCACTTTCTGGGAGTATTAAGCAACAAGAGGTAAATTTTATTTCAAAAGAAATTCTAACAATTAATGGAAATGATATTTCGGTTGATCGCTTTAAATTAAAATCTACAGATAAAAATTTAGAGTCAGATAAAAAATTAGATTTTGATATTTGGTACGATAGTAAAAATAATATTATTGTTAAAGTTGAGTACAATAGACTTGGAAAATGGCAATATATATTAAAAAAAATTGAATAATTTTTTAATTATTTTCCAGCTACTGTCATATTTTCAATCAAAACAGAGGGAGAATTTGTTGAATAATTAAACTGTAAATCATTTGCTAATACCATTTTAATAAACATTTCATTTAAATTTCCAGCAATTGTTACTTCACTTATTGGATAAACCAATTCACCATTTTCTATCATCATACCACCTGCTCCAAGTGAATAATCCCCTGTTACAATATTTGTGCCATGTCCTATTGTTTCAGTAACATAAAAAATTTTTTTGTTTGAATTCATTAAGTCTTTAAGATCTTTTTTTCCATTTTCAAAATATAAATTTGTTGTACCCCCACTTCTTCCATTAGAGGTTATATTAAGTTTTTTTCCGTAATATGTGTCTATTAAATAATTATTCAATACACCTTTATTAACTAACGAAAGATTTTGTATTTTAACTCCCTCATTGTCAAAATATCTTGATCCATTTCCTCTTTTGATATCTGCTCTATCAACTATATTTATGTTATCTGAAAATATTTTTTTATTTAATTTTTCTTTAAGAAAAGATGTCCCTCTGTAAATTGATGAGCCTGTAATTGCGCTACTAAAATAATTTAAGAAGCTTTTCGAAATTCTCTTATCAAAAATTATATCAAATTTTCCACTATTAATTTTTTGAGGTTTAAGCTTTCTAATTGCAAACTTTGCTGCATTTGATCCCAGTTCTGAGGGTTTAAGCAAATCTTCGAAATGACGTTTTGAAGTATACTCATAGTCTCTTTCCATGCTTCCATTATTTTTTGAAACTACCTCGCAATAGGCAGTAAAATTTGAAGTTTTATATCCATTTTTAAAACCTTTGCTGTTACCAAGGACTACTTCTGTTTTACTTTCGCTAAATGATGAACCATTGGTATTTACAATCTCTTTATTTTTAAAAGCTACTTCTTCTGCTTCTTTAAGAAAATCGATTTTTTGATTATTTTCTAAATGGGTTTCGTCAAATAAATCTAATTCATCAGAATTTTTAAAAAATAATTCTTCATCAGGAAGAGAATTGAATTCATCCTCAGGTGTTATTTTTGCTGCTTCTACACATCTTTCAATTAACTTTTCTAAATTATCAGTTTTTAAATTAGATGATAAAACTGAATTTTTTTTTTTATTAATATATGCGGTTAATGATAATCCAATATTTTCAGATCTATCAGATTCGTCTAATTTTTTATTTCTGAAACTAACTGTTTCAGCAGTGCTTTTTACAATTCCAACCTCAACATCGGTTGCACCTTTTTTTTTGGCATTAGAAATACAATGATCAATGATTTCGCTTAATTTATTACTATATTCCAACATTTTATAGTTGAGTACCGCCAACAGTCATTTTATTAATCAATAATGATGGTTGGCCAACTCCGACGGGTACCCCTTGTCCAGCTTTTCCGCAGGTTCCAATTCCTGGATCTAACATCATATCATTTCCTACCATTGAAACTTCTTTTAGAGCAGATGGACCATCACCAATTAAAGTTGCACCTTTAATAGGTGAACATACTTTTCCATTTATTATTTCATAAGCCTCAGTACAATTAAATACGAATTTGCCAGAAGTAATATCTACCTGTCCGCCTCCAAAACTTACTGCAAATATCCCTTTTTTTACAGATTTAATCATTTCCTCTTGTGAATGATTTCCATTTAGCATTATTGTATTCCTCATTCTGGGCATAACGACATGCTTGTAACTTTCTCTTCTTCCATTTCCTGTCGATCTTGTATTCATTAGCCGTGCATTTAATCTGTCTTGCATAAAATTTTTTAATATTCCTTTTTCTATTAAAATAGTTTTCTCAGTAGGAGTTCCCTCATCATCAATGGTTAAACTTCCTCTTTTGTTTTCTAACGTTCCATCATCTATTATTGTAACGCCTTCACTCGCAACTTTTTGACCTACTAAATCATGAAATGCTGAAGTTTTTTTTCTATTAAAATCTCCTTCTAGTCCGTGTCCAATTGCTTCATGGATTAAAATTGCTGGCCATCCGGGTCCTAGAACGACTTGCATCTCACCCGCAGGTGCAGGTTTACTCTTTAGATTAACATCTGCAATTCTTAAAGCCTCATCACAAACACTTTTCCAATTCTTTTCATTTAAATAAGCGTCATAACTTTGTCTTCCACCTATGCCATAAACTGCAGATTCTTTTCTACCATTTTTTTCAAGCATTACCGAAACATTAAATCTCACAAGGGGTCTATCATCTGATAAAATTTCTCCTCCACTTCTAAGTATTTCTATAGATCTATGCTCACCCAATAAAGTTGCTGTTACTTGTCTAACAGAGCTATTTTTATTTCTTACATAATTATTTACCTGATTTAATATTTTTATCTTTGACTTAAAATTTTTTTCTTCAATTGGATCTTGTTCTGAATAATATTTTTTATTTGTTTTTTTTATTTCAAAATTATATGTACCATTTGAAGATGATAGAGTTGATTTAAGATTATTGCTCGATTCATTTAAAGATTTTTTTGATAAATCACTAGAATGAGAATAGGCAACTACTTCTCCAGTAATTGCTCTAAATCCATATCCTAAATCAGATTTATAAGAAGATGCTTTAATTTTGTTATCGTCTAGGATTATCGACTCAGATTTAGAGTCCTCCAAATATAATTCGCCATCGTCACACTTATTTAGTGTATTAGATACAATACTACTTGCTGTAGAAATATCTAATTCAGAATTTTTTAATATTTTTGACATATATATAATTTAGGAGACAGTAAAAATTTTTCAATTAGGCGTTTTTGCTTATTTTAATTTTTATTAAAATGAGTATATGGCTGATATATGAAGATATTTTTCAATAATTCTTGCTCTATTTGTAGATCTGAAATTAATGTCTATAAAAAACAGGGTATAAAACAGCTAGAATGGGTAGATATAACAAATAATAAAGATGCTGAAAGAGATACCCAAAAAACAAATAAAGATTTATTGAGAAGATTGCATGTAAAATCTGAAGGGAAAATTTACTCTGGTGCGAAAGCATTTATTATCTTATGGAATAGAATCCCAAAATTTAAAATTCTTAGTAAAATATTATCTATACCAGTTATCTTTCATATTTTTTCTTTAACCTATGAAATTGCAGCTTTTTTTTTATATCTCAAAAATAGAAATCAACTTAAAAATTAACTTTGAATAATCAAGAGAATTTGACTTACAAAAGACATTAGAACTAAAAATCCTAAGAATACAACTAAATACATATAAGTAATTATTTTATTTTTTTTTCTTCTTAAAATTATAAATTTTTTATCGTCTAGAACTGAAATATCTCTTTTTCCAAGAACTGGATAATCGTAACTCCATCTCCAAATTGAACTACCTAGTCTATTATCAAGTTTGTTATAATAATTTATCCAAGAAACTATCCACAGGTAAATTATAAATATTAAAGCTAATGTTAAAAAAGTTGTTATCATTTAATATATTAATTATATTAGAAAATTGAATTATGTCTATCTGGGGAAGTTTAATTGGAGGAATGATTGGTTTTTCACTTGGTGGACCTTTTGGAATGCTATTAGGTTCACTTTTAGGTGGTAAAATCTCAAGAGCTAAGAGTAGAGCTGGATTTACTTCTGCTGCACAAGCTCAACAAATGTTTGCTTTATCCTTAATTGTTCTCTCAGCAAAATTAAGTAAAGCAGACGGACAGGTAAGTAAAGAGGAATTAATTGCTGTTAAAGACAAATTAAAAATCCCAGATAATGAATTAGATCAAGTTGGAAAAATATTTAACCAAGCTAAAAAGGAAAGTAATGGATATGAACCATATGCTAAACAAATTGCACAATTTTATAGTGGTAACATAAATATATTGGAAGAGGTAATAAACATTTTATTTTATATAGCTGAGTCTGATGGAGAAGTAAGTTCATCTGAACTCGTAATGATTGAAAATATTTCAAAAATCTTTGGTCTAACAGAAAAACAATTTTTAAGTATTAAGGAAAGTAGAAAAGGATCAGATAAATTAAATCCATATATAGTTCTAGAAAGCAAGCCAGACGATGACATTGCAACAATTAGGAGAAGATACCTAAGCTTGAGTAAACAGCATCATCCTGATTTACTTTTAAGCAAAGGTGTACCTCAAGAAGTCATAGAAGAAAGTAAAAACAAAATGAGAGCTATAAATAGTGCTTGGGATTTAGTGCAAAAACTGAAAACTAAAAATTAATGAAAAAAATTTTTAAAATTATTTTATTCATTAATTTAGTATCCATTTTTTTTTCGTTTTATATTAATGCTTCAGAAATTTATCATAAAAATATATTAGAAAAGCATTTTACTGATCTAAAAAAAACTAAAAGTTTTGAAGATGCAATTAATATAGAAAAAAATATTTGGGATTTATGGAATCTACATCCCAACAATCAATTTTTAACAAATAAATTAAAATTAGGTACGGAACTTATGGAAAATGGCCAACACAAATATGCATATAAAATATTTTCTAACATTATTTTTGAAGATCCTAATTGGTCAGAGGCATGGAATAAAAGAGCAACGGTGCTTTTTTTAATGAAAGAGTATGATTTATCACTAATTGATATAGAAAGAACCCTAGATTTGGAGCCTCGTCATTTTGGAGCATTATCTGGAAGAGCTCAAATATACATCAATTTGAATGAATATCAAAAAGCCTTGGACAATTTAATGAAAACTAAAGAAATTTATCCATTATCGAAAGGCAACAAAGTAATTACAAAACTTGAAAAAATTTTAAAAATTGAACAAATTTAGTTATCTTTTTTTGATCTAATCTTTGATATTAATTGTGTAAGAGAGTCTACCATCATATCAGAAGCTTTAAATATTTCGTTTGGATGAAATTCATTAGAAATATTTTTTTCAGGGTTAGTTTTATCTTCTATGACAATACCTTGATTTGGAGAGTTATCTTTTATATAAATTAATATTAACCATTCTTCATCCTGGGCCTCATCCCATTTTATAAAAATTTCTCCACTTTCAAATCGTCTATCGATACATCTAAAAATAGACATTTGTCTTGTTAAGTATCTTTTATTTAATTGAAAAACTAAACTATTTGCACTTCTATAAAAACTTTCTAACGCGAACTCTATTTTTTGTCTATCGAGATTATATTGTTTTTCTTTTTCTAATAAAATTTCACGACTATCTCCGTCTTGAATTTCTACACCAAGAGCCTCTACTCTTTCTCTTATTTTTTGATCTCTAATTTGCTGATATTTTTCCTTAAGTTTAGCAATTCTTTCTTGTAGACCTTCATAATCTTCTCTTTGCTCTTGCAAAGAAATTTTTTCAAGTTTTTCTAATTCTTTAATTTCTCTGATTCTAAATTTCTCAATTTGTTTTTCTAATTTAATTTCTTGTAGGAACCTTTTTTGTCTTTCAGCTTGTTCTTTTCTTATTATTGCTTGTTCTTTTCTAAGAAATAATTTTAAATCTTTGGCTCTTTCTTTTTCTAATCTTTGTTCTTCTTTGACTTGTTTTTCTTTAAATTTTAAAGCTCTTAGTTCCTCTTCTTGCTCTTCTTTAATTTTTGCTTTTTTTTCTTTTTCCTCTCTCTCTAGTTTTTTAATAATATTTTTTTGTTTTTCTTCTTCGCGTAGTGCTTTATAAAAGGTAATTCTTTTTTCTATACCTGAAAAAAAACTTTCTATTTTTTTGTCCAATCTTGAGAAAAAGTTTAAATTTATTTTGGGTAAGTTTGAAAGTTTATTTTGAATTCTTACAATTTTTAGAATAACGGACTCTTTTGTTTTAAATATTTTTTTAATTTGCTTATTTTTTGATTTACTGATTCTTTTTTTTACTTTAATTATTTTATTTACAGCTTTAGTACTTTTTTTTTTAGATTTTTTTCTTTTTTTTTTAAAAATAGATGATCTTTTATTTTTTTTTTTAGATTTTAATTTAGAAATAATTTTTTTTTTAATTTTTTTCTTTTTCATTGGTTTATTGTTTTACTACCAACAAATTATCGATAAATATAGTCTCTAGTATTAGGCACTGATTGATGATTTTTTATTAGTTGCATCTGAAATACAACCTGATCTCCCCATTTAAATGCCATTTCACAACCAACAAGATAAAATTCCCACATTCTTAAGAATTTTTCATCAAACATTTCTAATACTTTTTCTCTTTTACTTAAAAATCTTTCCTTCCAATTTCTAAGTGTATGACTGTAGTGCAATCTCCAAACCTCTAGATCTGATAGCATTAAGCCAGATTTTTCAATAGGTTTTGTTACTTCACTTAAACTTGGCGTGTAACCTCCTGGAAAAATATATTTTGTTATCCACGGATGAGGGTCTCTTGGAGGGTTAATTGAGCCGATTGTATGTATTAAGGCTACTCCGTCCTCATTCAACAATTTTGAAACAGAATTAAAGTAAGTGTTATAAAATTTTCTACCTACATGCTCGAACATTCCAACACTTACAATTCTGTCAAACTTTTCATTTAAATCCCTGTAATCAGTTAATCTAAACTGAACTTGATTTTGTAAACCATTTTCCTTTGCCTTTTGTACGCTATATTTATATTGATTCTCTGATAAGGTAATCCCTAAGACCTCGCACTTTGTTTTTTTTGCTATTTCAATTGCAAGTGTTCCCCAACCTGAACCAATATCTAAAACTTTTTGATTAGGTTTTAAATTTAATTTTTTAATTATGTGATCAATTTTATTATTTTGTGCTTCTTCTAAAGTATCTTTATCATTTTTAAAGTATGCACAACTATATTGTCTTTTTTCATCAAGAAATAAATCATATAATTTTTCAGAAATGTCATAGTGGTGAGCAACATTAGATTTAGATTTTTTTTTCATATTAAAATTTGTAAGAAATCTATATGTACCTCTAATTTTATTTATCAGAGCATTATACGAATTAGTTTCTCCCCTTCCTATATTTTTAAGGGCCAAATCTAAAAATTCTGATAATGTTCCGTTTTCAATTACTACAGATCCATTTGTATAAGCTTCTCCAAAATATAAATCTGGTAAAAGTAAAAGTTTTCTGTGTAAACTTTCATCTAAAATTTTAAGTGTTATTGGATTTTCCTTCTTTGGATTTCCAATAGTATAGCTCTTCTTATTTGCATCGATTAGTAAAAAACCATCATCTTTGAAAAGAGTGTTTAAAAACTGTATTAATTTCATAAAAATTAAAGTTTAAAATCTAATGAGTTTAATTCAAGGATTAGTTTATCCTTTGTTTCTTTATTTAAAATACTCAAAGGTGGTAAAATATTATTATAGATAGTCTCTTTTGTGCCTAAAAAAGTATGAAGTGCAGAAACTAAATTATACTTTTCAAATACTGTTCTAATTTTACAAAGTTTATCGTTTTCAGTTTGACTTTTATTATTATGAAAATCATCATATACTTTTCTTGCTAAATTACTTGTTACATTACAAGTAGCTGTAATAATTCCAGAACATCCTAATTTTAAACCTGTCAATAATTTTGACTCTGATCCTGGTAGCATTGAAAAATTTGCGATTTTCAAATCTTCAAACAAGTTATAAGAGCTATCCTTAAGCCCTACTATTTGTTTAGGAAATTTTTCTACAAGTTTTAGAACACACTCAGAACTAAACCTATAGCCACAAAGTTTTTCGAAATTATACAAAATTATTTGAATATCTTTGTGAGTATTTATTATTCTTGAATAAAAGTTAAAAACTTCATCATCACCATATTTATAATAAGCTGGTGGCATTATAAGAAAATTTTTAAATCCAAGGGTTTTAGAAATTAAAATAAAATTTATTGTTTCATTTAATGAGTTTAATCCAGTTCCAATTAAATACTTATCTTTATATTTACTTTTAGATAATTTATTTAATAAACTAATCTTTTCGGCAACTGATAATAATTGAGCTTGGCCTGTGCTTCCAAAAATTGCTACTCCATGACAACCGTTATCAATGAGATTTTCTGCATGTTTAATTGTTTTTTTTACATCTAATGCTAGATTTTCATCTAATACTGAAAGTCCGGCCGCATAAATGCCTCTAATTTTTTCCATAATATTGATATTTGTATTATAAATTAAAAAAAAAATCACTGAAGCAAAATAAGATTATATCTTTATGAAAGTTGCTGTTTATTTGAATTATGTTGGATTAGGTTCTAATCTTCTACATCTGGCTTACTGTCACCAAATTGCAGATAAATATGGACCAGTTACGGTAATTTCTCTTTGCAAAGTTCTCCAACAAGCATTGGTTGGTGATCCAAAAATAAAAGAAGTTATTACAATAGATCAAAAATATAAAACTTTTTTTAGTATTTTCAAAATTTCTAAAATATTAAAAAATAAAAATTTTGATAAAATTTTTATCTATTATCCAAGTTACAGAACTCAATTTGCTGCGAAATTTGCGTCTATAAAAGAAGTTTATTATTATCCTGCTGCGGATAAAAAAGAACTGCACTTAGTCAAACATGCAAAATTTTATACTGAAAAATGGTTAAAAATAAATAACTGCAAAACTGAAACCAGTATATATGTTGACCCTGTAAAATTAAATTCAGCAAATAAGAGTCTAAAGATAGATCGTAAAAACATTGTATTAGGAGTAGGATCATCAGGACCTACAACTAAGTGGGGCGTTAAAAATTATATAGAATTAGCAAAAAAACTTAACTTAAGTTCAAAAAATTATTTTCATATCTTGTGCGGTCCGACAGAAACTGATCTTGCATCTGAAATAATAGATTCACTAGGTATAGAAAATTGTAATTCACTAAGTTCTTTATCAATATCTAATCTTATTCCAATTATAACACAATGCGATATTTATATTGGCAACGACTCTTTTGGACACCATGTTATGTCACAAGCTGGAAAACCATGTTTTGTAGTTTTGCTTGATACACCTAGGGCTTACACTGATTATAGTTTAAATCAGTTTAAAATTTTGCCAAAAAATATTGATGCTAACATGATTGATCACGACTCAAAAATAAGTCCTTTAAATATTTCAGTCGATCATGTTTTAGATAAAATCAAGGAAATAGTTTTTTAAGAAATATCTTTTAGAACCATTTCTTTCGCTTCATTTACTAAGCTCGATAATCTTGTTGTCTCAGGAGATATATCAGGATGGATTTTTTTTTGTATTTTTGCATGAGCTTTTTTCACATCCTCTTTAGTTATTTTTTTTGATCTGTCCAAATTTAATATTTTATATGCCTCATCAATACTTAAGGTAGAATTATTCATGCCAGCACTTTGTTTAAATGAAAACCTATTTGAAGATCGTAAATACTGTAAAAGCCTAAAAAGTCCAATTATCTGATAAAGGGTTAATCCTTTTAATTTTATTATACCGAGACTTAATAAAATAAGAGGTAATGAAAATAAAAATCTTCCTCCAAAAGCTAATAAAATAGCCAGAACCACTGATCCTAAAAAAATTAAAATTCTAAATGCTTTAGATATTTTTTTTGTAGGTGCCCTTGCAATAAGCCTCAATAATAAATAAATAACAACAAAAGCGATTAAAGTAAAAATAATAACATTCATAACAATGAAAATACCACAATTGAATAAGAAACCAGAATTAAAATCTTGTCACAATGTTGACTGGGAAGACAACTATAGCTGGATACATCAAAATAATATTTTAGAGGTATTGCGAGATGGTTCAAAACTTTTACCAGATGTAAGAAAATACCTTGAAGAAGAAAACGCCTATACAGAGCATAATTTAAAAGATACTAAGAAAATTCAAAAGATATTATTTAACGAAATTAAAGGTAGAATTAAACTAGATGATGAGTCTTTACCCTATAAAGATAAAATCTATGAATATTGGACAAAAACTACAACAAAAGGAAATTACTCAATAAAACTTAGAAAAAAAATTGGCACAGATGAAATTGAAGAAATCTGGAATGGTGACAATGAAAAAGAAAAATTAAAAACTGATTATTTTGGAGTTGGAGATTTAGAAGTAAGTTATAACGACAAATTTCTTGGTTACTCTTTAGATCTAAAGGGATCCGAATATTATACTATTTATATAAGAGATATTGAGACCAATAAACTAGTTACAGAAAAAATTGAGGAAACCAGTGGCAGTATTACTTTTAGTTTAAACGATAAATTTATTTATTATTCAAAATTGGATGAACATCATAGACCTAGAAAAATTTTTAGACATAAGTTGGGAACATCGGTCAACGATGATCAATTAATTTTTGAAGAAAAAAGCGAAGCTTTTACTTGTGGTATAGGGATAAGTTCTGATGAGAAATATTATTTTATATCAACCTCAGATCATAATACTTCTGAACAATATTATTTTTCAAAAGACGAGGAAAATCCAAAACCAAAATTAATTAAAGAGAGAAAAAGAGGTGTAATTTATTCTGTTAATTCTTGGGATGGAAAATTTTATTTACATACAAACGAGCAAGCTGAAGACTTCAAAATTGATTATTGTGAAGATCTCAAAAATCAAAATTGGAAATCTTTTATTCCAGCTAAAGATGAGGTTTTAATTGGTGGACTTGTTTTTTTAAAAGATTGGATAATAAGATCTGAAACTTCAAATGCTTTGGGTAAATTAATTATTAGAAATCCTAAAACTGGTGAAGAAAATGATCTAAACTTTGTAGATGAAAAAGTTATCGTTCCTGGCATATCATTAAAACAAAAGGATAAAAATACTGATGAAGTGTATTTATCGTATTCTTCGCCTAAAACTCCAGGCAAAACGTATTTATATAATTTAAAAACAAAAGATAAAAAATTAGTTAAAGAAGAAGAAATTCCATCAGGTCATAATCCAGATGATTACATTGTTGAAAGATTAGAATGTCCATCTCATGATGAAAGATTGGTTCCTATAACTATTACAAGACACAAAAAAACAAAAATTGATGGAAGTGCAAACATTCTTTTATATGGTTATGGATCTTATGGTAGTTCAATGTCCCCTGGGTTTTCATCAACAAGACTAAGTTTGATTGATAGAGATATAATTTGGGTAACAGCTCATATTAGAGGTGGAATGGAAAGAGGCATGAAGTGGTGGAAAGAAGGTAAATTATTAAACAAGAAAAATACATTTAAAGATTACATCTCGGTTGCGAGATATTTAATTGATAAAAAATACACGTCAAAAGGAAAAATAATTGGAATGGGTGGATCTGCTGGTGGGTTATTAATGGGCGCAGTAGTTAATGAGGCTCCAGAATTATTTTTAGGAATGATAATGGCAGTTCCTTTTGTAGACTCTTTAACTACAAATCTTGATCATTCTTTACCATTGACAGTTGGTGAATTTGATGAATTTGGAAATGCAAAAGATAATAAAGAGCACTTTGATTATATTTATTCTTATGCACCATATAATAATATTAAGAAAATGGACTATCCTCATATTTTTATTACAACTAGTTTAAGTGATAATAGAGTATTGTTTGATGAGCCTGCAAAATTCACAGCCAAACTAAGAGATTATAAAACTGATAATAATTTACTTTTATTGAAAACAGAGATGAACGCAGGTCACGGTGGAAAAACTGGCAGGGATAGTGCTATCGAAGAAGTTGCATTAGACTATGCATTTGCACTTAAAATTACAGAAAAACTCTAATCTCCTTTAGGATCAATGTATTTACATCCCAAACAAGTACCAGCATTTGGATCATTTTCTATTCTTGGTGCACCTGGATCAGCTCCACCAGCTTCAGCATCGTTTGCCGCAGCTAGCGCTTGTCCAGCTTCTGCAGCTGCATCTCTAGCTGCTTCCTGAGCAGCAGATAAAATTTCGGGGTCAGCCATAACTTCACCAAAAATATTTAATTGCTTAAGCTCGCCTCCAATAATTGCTATAGAGTTGCCCACAGCTGTAGCTTCTTTGAATTCATCAAATTCTTCTTTAGAAATTCCCACATCAGCTAAAGCTTCAGAAGAAATTCCAACCTCATCTTTTAAAATGACTTGTTTTTCTACCTGCCCAGATACTTTTGAATCTGCTTTTAATTTCGTGTCTAAATTATTTTGTTCTTTCATTTGGATTTTTTCTTCCACAGTAAGTGGTCTTATAACAACTGTTATGTTTCCTTCATCGTCTTCTTCAATTACTATACCCCAATTATTTTCATTACTTGACCAATAATCATTATACCTGCTTTGATCAAACCAGCTGTCTACAAGTTGATCTGCTTCTTCGGAAGAATAACCTTCATAAATTTTTTCTTGATAAACATAAGTTCCTTCCATCCATGTATCTATATACGCGTTTCTATTATTTATTTGTATTGCTCTTGCTTGATCTTCAGTTAATCCTATTTCAATTGCTCTATCATAAAAAGCCTGGGAAACTTGATCTGCTTCACTAAACACATCGCCTTCCCATTGAAGTGTATCTGTATTGTAATTTAAATTCTCATAAACTTTCATACTTACTTCAATATCTTTTCTAATTTCAGAAGGATCTCTAAGTTCT
>CACDLR010000009.1 GCA_902553695.1 uncultured Pelagibacteraceae bacterium
GGTTTAAAAAAACTTGGTGTTCAAAAGGGAGACCGAGTTACAATTTATCTAAGCATGATACCCGAATTAGCTTACACTATGCTCGCATGTGCAAGGATTGGTGCAATTCATTCAATTATTTTTGGAGGGTTTTCGGCGGACTCTATTGCTGACAGAGTTAATAATTGCAAATCCGATTATATTATTACCGCAGATGAGGGGGTAAGGGGTGGAAAAATAATCCATTTGAAATCTATAACTGATGAAGCTTTAATACATTGTCCTAATGTAAAAAAATGCATTGTTGTCAAAAGAACAGGGAACAGAATTAATTGGGACGAAAGTAGAGATGTTTGGTATCATGAAATGATAAAAGGTGTTTCTTCTGATTGTGAACCTGAAGAGATGAATGCTGAAGATCCACTATTTATTTTATATACATCGGGGTCTACTGGAAAACCAAAAGGTGTACTTCACACAACTGGTGGCTACATGGTATATGCATCAATGACTCATCAATATATTTTTAACTATAAACCAAAAGATATATATTTTTGTACAGCTGACATTGGTTGGATTACAGGCCATAGTTATATAATTTATGGTCCGCTTTCAAATGGCGCCACGACTGTAATGTTTGAGGGTGTACCTACATATCCTGACTCCTCTAGATGGTGGCAAATTGTTGATAAATACAAAGTAAATATCTTTTATACTGCACCGACCGCAATAAGAGCTTTAATGGCTCAAGGAGATGAGTCAGTAAGAAAAACTTCTAGAAAATCTCTTAAATTATTAGGAACTGTTGGTGAACCTATTAATCCTGAGGCATGGGAATGGTACTTTAGAACAGTAGGTGAAAACAAGTGTCCAATTGTAGACACTTGGTGGCAAACTGAAACTGGTGGGATTTTAATTTCACCACAAACTGGAGCGATAGACCTCAAACCAGGCTCTGCCACTAAGCCATTTTATGGAATTAAACCTGTAATAGTGGACCAAAATGGAAAAGAAATTAAAGGAGAAGGCCAAGGTAGACTTTGCATGTCTCAGTCTTGGCCTGGTCAAATGAGAACAGTTTATGGAGATCATCAAAGATTTATTGATACTTATTTTTCACAGTTTGATGGAAAGTATTTCACTGGAGATGGTTGTAGAAGAGATAAAGACGGTTACTACTGGATTACTGGTAGAGTAGATGATGTAATAATTGTATCAGGTCATAATCTAGGAACTGCTGAAATAGAGAGTGCTTTTGTAGCTCATCCAAAAGTGGCTGAGGCAGCAGTTGTTGGATATCCTCATCAAATAAAAGGAAATGCTTTATATTGTTATGTTACTGTAAATAATGGCGTACTAGCCGATGGGGATCTAGAAAGAGAATTAAAAAATCATATCGCAAAAACACTTGGACCTTTTTATAGACCAGAATTAATTCAATTTGCTCCTGGATTACCAAAAACAAGATCTGGAAAAATTATGAGAAGAATTTTAAGGAAAATTGCATCTAATGAACATGAACAACTTGGAGATACAACTACTCTTGCTGATCCAAGCGTTGTGGATAATTTAGTTAATAATAGAAAAAATAATTAAAAATTTATTAGTTGAGAAAATTCTTTCTTAATTATATCCCATTTTAAGATCATAGAATTTAAAACAATTTTTCTATCTAAGATTTTAAGTTCATCAGCTATAGGGGACCATTCATATAAGGATAGTGCACTATCATTGAATGGTAAATTTTTATGATGCTTTTCCCAATCAATTTTAATCAACTTTTTATCAAATTCTATTTTTGATTTTTCTATTATATCTGGTGGCATTTGGTTTTCTTTTTCATTAGACAAGATTTCAAAGAATATTTCTTTTGCTTTGTCTGTATCATGTTTTTTATACACATCTTTTAAATAAGATATTGAATACAAACATAAATCTTGTAAAGCTACTGCATATATATTCCATTTTGCCTTATTGATTGAACCAAGAAATATTTCGTCTTCAAACATTAAAACATATTTTGCACCCATTCTTGTCTTTAAATATCCATATAAAGTGACCTGACTAACCCAAGCTGATTTTTTTTGAATAAATTTCTTTAGATCTTGATAATCTTTTATTTTTTGCTTTGGTTTAAAATAATTTAGAATTGGTTTAAAGTAGTCAATTAAGTATTGAAGCTTCAAATCCTTCAATTTAAGCTTGTATTTAATTCCCATTTATTGTTTTTCCTGCATTTTTAATCATTTTTAAGACCATTTTAGGGCTTCCAATCCGTTTTCAAATAGGTATGGTTTCATCTTTTAACCTATAGGGAGGATTAAAAATGTCAAACAAAGAAAGACACTGGGAAAAAACCAAAGGGTTAATGATGTTAACCCTTGCTATATGGTTTATTTTCTCAATCGTCATCTTCATGTTTGGTGAAAGCTTAAACAATGGTAGCTTTTTGGGATATCCATTAGCGTATTATATGTGTGCCCAAGGATCTATTGTGATTTTTGTTGTCTTAATATTTTGGTTTGCAAACAGACAAGAGAAAATTGACGAAGAGTTTGGCTTCGCCGAAAGAGGGGAGGACGAATAATGGCTGAAAAGTTTATAAATAGAAAAGACTTCATAAACAATCTACCTAGGATCTATGGAACTTATACTGGTGGTTTCTTGATATTCATCATATTGATGGCTATTGCAGAACAAGCAGGTATGACTGCCAAGACAATAGGTATATGTTTTGTTGCCTTTACAGTTGCGATCTATGCATTAATTGGATGGATTTCTAGAACTGTTCAGGTCGATGCTTATTATGTAGCTGGAAGACAGGTACCAACAGTCTTCAACGGAATGGCCACAGCAGCTGACTGGATGTCAGGTGCATCATTCGTTGCAATGGCAGGAGGTATTTACTTCGGTGGTTATACCTACATGGCATTCCTAGTCGGATGGACTGGTGGATACGTGTTAGTGTCATCACTAATGGCTCCATATCTAAGAAAATTTGGATGTTACACTGTGCCAGATTTTATCGGAACAAGATACGGCGGAAACCTTGCGCGTTTCATGGCGGTAGTTGTTCTTACTTTGGCTTCATTTACATATGTAACAGCACAGATTAATGCGACTGGAACTATTGCTTCTAGAGCTTTAGGTATTCCATTTGAATTAGGAGTTTGGGTTGGACTAGTAAGTATTTTACTATGTTCAATGTTAGGTGGTATGAGAGCGGTTACTTGGACACAAGTTGCTCAGTACATCGTATTGATTATCGCTTACTTAATTCCAGTATTCTGGATCAGTAATAAAAATGGTTTTGGTTTCTTTCCGCACTTTATGTTAGCGGATGAGGTGGCAAGACTAAATGATCTAGAGGCAACATTTGGATTAGTCAAAAACGCTGCTGCAGACATTAAAGCTGCTGGTGTACCAGGAGGATTGAAATCAATTTCAGTGCCTCACTCTGATGTACCAGCTGGTGGTATGGCCGCTTGGAAGTTTATATCATTAGCAATTTGTATGATGGTGGGAACTGCTTCTCTACCTCATATCCTGATGAGATACTTCACAACGCCTAGTGTAAAAGCTGCAAGAAAATCAGTGGCATGGTCACTGTTCTTTATTGCGTTGCTTTATACTTCAGCGCCTATGTTAGCAACATTATCTAAGATTTCTCTTTTAGATCCTAATTTACCAACGGGTCTAATTGGAAAACCTATTGCTGAAATAATGCAGATTGAATGGGTTAATGCTTGGGTGAATGTTAAACAGGCCTTCATAGCAGACTTTAACCAAGATGGAATTCTTCAGTTAAATGAATGGTTCATGAGAGGTGACGTAGTGGTTCTTGCAACTCCTGAGGTTGCTGGATTACCTTACGTAATTTCTGGACTAGTTGCTGCGGGAGGAATGGCTGCTGCGATGTCAACTGCAGATGGTCTAATTCTTGCGATCGCAAATGCTTTATCACACGATATTTATTACAAAATCGTTGATCCAAAAGCAGACGTAAGAAAAAGATTATTAGTTGCTAGAGCACTTCTGATAGTGATTGGTGCTGCTGGAGCTTATATTGCATCAATGAGAATTACATCAATTCTCGGTGCTGTTGCTTGGGCATTCGACTTTGCTATGTCTGGACTGTTCTTCCCACTTGTTCTCGGAATTTGGTGGAAAAGAGCGACTAGAGCAGGTGCGGTTGCAGGTATGATAGCAGGTCTTGGATCTGGTACAGCATACTTAATCTATGTTGGGCCTAAATTTATGGCTCAAACACCTTGGTTAGGTATAGACCACTTAAGATTTGGTATTATAGGGGCTTCTGTTTGTCTTGTTGTAATGGTTGTAGTAAGTCTAATGACTGAAGAACCTGATAGCGCAACCCAAAAAATGGTTGATGAAGTCAGGGTACCTAGTGGTAAGACAATTCTAGGAAAAGCACACTAAGTAAAATAAATATTAAGGGGGCGTTTTATACGCCCCTTTTTCTTAAAAAATATGCCAATATATATTTTGATAATCGATTATATTCTTGGAATTATTATGTGGACCCTAATAGGTCGTACAGCAATGAATATCTTTCAAAGGGAAGATTCTGAGTTTTTCTTTATGAAAATATTTGTAAAATCCACCAACCCAATCATTAGATTATTTAAATTCATTACTCCGAGCTTTATAGCTCATCCAATTGTACCTTTATATGTAGCTTGGTTTTTTTACATGATTAGATTTTATTTAATACCATATTTATTAGGTTATTCTGTAATGGGTATGCTTTCTTTTCCATTGGAAAGTGAAATTGCAAACGAAATTTATAGAATATTTGGTAAATAATAATTCAAATTATTCAAAAAATTGATAGTACTATAAATTGTATTTTCTATGAAAAAAGTTCAAATATCACCATCAATTTTATCAGCTGATTTTAGTAAATTGGGTGACGATATAAAAAGGCTGGAGGAAAGTGGGGCTGACATGATACATGTAGATGTCATGGATGGTCACTTCGTACCAAATCTTACTATAGGGCCACCTGTAATTAAAAGCTTAAGAAAATATACAAAGCTTCCTTTTGATGTTCATTTAATGATTGATCCTGTTCATAAATATATCAAAGCTTATAGTGATGCTGGTGCAGATATAATTACTTTCCATCCAGAAGCTACAGAAAATATTTTAGAAACAATAAATCTTATTAAATCGCTTAATAAAAAAGTGGGCATCTCCTTAAATCCTGATACAGAAATAAGTGCCGCTGAGGCACACCTAGATAAAATAGATTTAATTCTAATTATGAGTGTTTATCCAGGTTTCGGAGGGCAAAAATTTATCGGTGAGGTTGTCAAGAAAATTGAAGATTTAGATCAAATTAGAAATTCAAAAGGTTTAAATTTTAAAATTGAAATTGACGGAGGAATAAATTTTGAAACATCAAAAATTGCACTTAAAGCTGGGGTAGATATTTTAGTATCAGGTACTACAGTATTTAAGGAAAATAACGGAGATTTAGAAAAAAATATAAAAACTCTTAAACAAATCTAAATGTTTATTAAAAGTGTTGTTTTAAACTTTGGCTCAATTTTGTTTCAGGTTATTCGTCAATTAAGAAGAATTTATCTAAATTCTCCTATCTATAATAAAAAGATTTCTAAAATTGATGATAAAGTAATTATTTATAAACCAAGTCAAAGTATACTAGGAAGTTTAATTAAATTTCACAAAAAGAAATATAATATTGAAGACTTTTCATTAAATTCTGTATGGAAGAATTCAGCTGATTTAAACTCTAAAAATTTTAAAAAATTACATAGTTTTTTTTGGTTGTTTACATTAGATTTGAAATCTTCTCCAAAAATAACTCAAAACATAATTTATAATTGGATTGAAGAAAACGATAAATATAAACAGAATATTTGGGAAATGGATATTCTTTCAAAAAGAATCATCTCTTGGATCTCGAATTCTAAATTAACTTATGAAAATGCTGGAAAAGATTATAAAATGCATTTTAACAGTTTGATAAAAAAACAGACAAATCATCTAATAAATGAAATTAGTAGATCTGAAAAATTAGATGATAAAATTATTGGTAGTACTGCAATAATTCTAGTTGGTTTAGCATATGGTGATAGTTATTATTTAAAATTCGGTATTAATATTTTAAAAAAAATATTAATTTTTTCATTAGATAAAAGTAATTTCCCAAAATCAAGGAACTTGAGACAATTAGTTTTCTATCTGAAATACTTAATAATTATAAGAGAGCTGCTAAAAGAATCTCAAACAGCAATTCCAGATTTTTTGGATGAAATAATTTATTATTTAGGCAAATCATACAATTTATTGTGTTCTAATAAAAAAAATGGGGTGCTTTTTAACGGTAATTTTAATGACACAAATAAAGAATTTGATGAATATTTAAATTTTTATAAATATAAATTCAAGGAAGATATAAATGAGGTGGGTGGATATATTTCTTTGAAGAACAAAAAATCTTCTTTAATTATTGATATTGGAAGAGCTCCAGAAAAAAAATTCTCTAAAGACTATCAAGCAGGATTATTTGCATTTGAATTTGAATATATGGGTGAAAAAGTGGTTACAAATTCAGGTTACTTTCAAGACTATAAACATCAACTAAATATTATTTCTAAGTCTTCCGCAACACATTCGACTTTGATTTTAAATAATACATCAACTGTAAGTTATGAAAGAGATAAATATGGACACATGGTTGTCTCAAAAAATTTTAAAATTTTAAAAAAAGAAATTAGAATTGAAAAAAATCATTGGTTTATTAAGGCATCCCATGACTCATACAATAAATTGAATGGTGTTGTACATGAAAGACAATTAAAATATTTTGATAAAGAAAACAAGTTAGAGGGTTGTGATAAGCTTATAAAAACAAAAAACTTTAAACCAACTAATTTTGAGATTAGATTTCATCTACTTCCCGAAGTAAATTTGACAAAGCTGTTGAATAATGAGTCAATTTTAATTGAGAATAAGAATGCTGGATGGAAATTTACATGCAAAAATAATAAGATAGATATTGAAAAAGGCTTATATTTTGGAAATAAAAATAAATACTTAGAAAATAAAAATATACTTATTACTGGATTAACAATTCCAGATGAGCAAAATATTATTTGGGAGATTTCAAAAATATGAAAATTAAAACTGCATTAATTTCTGTTTCAAATAAAAATCAATTAAATAATATTTTAAAACTGTTTAAAAAATATAAAATAAATTTGATCAGTTCTGGTGGAACATATAAAAAAATTAGATCACTTGGATATGATTGCGTAGAAGTATCAAATTATACAAATTTTCCAGAAATTTTAGATGGAAGAATAAAGACATTACATCCAAAAATACACTCTGGAATATTGTTTAAAAGAGATAACGTATCTCACAAAAAAACTTTAAAAAAACTAAATTTTTCAAGTATAGACATTGTAATAACTAACTTCTATCCATTTGAAAAAATAGTCAATCAAAGTAACAATCACAATAAAATAATTGAAAATATTGATATCGGTGGACCTACATTAGTTAGGGCTGCAGCAAAAAATTATAAGGATGTAGTAGTAATTACTAAAATTGATCAATACAAGAATTTAATAAAAGAAATTAATTCGAATAATGGTAATACAAGATTAAAATTTAGAGAAAGAATGGCTAGAGAGGCGTTTGGAGAAACTGCACACTATGACTCTATAATTTATAATTATCTAAATTCTAAATCTAAAAAGGAGATACCAGATAAATTACTTATTTATGGAAATTTGCTTGAATCTTTAAGATATGGAGAAAATCCACATCAATTTGGCGCGATATATAGTAATGGGGAAAATTTTAATCTCATAAAATTAAATGGAAAAGATTTAAGCTATAATAATTATTGCGATATTTTTGCTTGTCTAAATCTTACAAAAACAATGCCAAAAAACAGAGGTGTTGTGATTGTAAAACATTCAAATCCATGTGGAGTATCAATAGAAAAAAATAAATTAAAAAGTTATACATCAGCGATGAATTGTGATCCGATAAGCTCTTTTGGAGGAATTGTTGCATGTAATTATAAAATAAATCTAAAAACCGCAAAAGAAATAATGAAAAAATATTATGAAGTAATAATTGCAAATGGATTTGAAAAAAATGCTTTAAAAAAGTTTAAACAAAAAAAGAATTTAAGAATTATCGATAGTTCAGATATTAAAGTTAAGACAGATTGTAGTATAATATCTGGAGTAAATTCTTTTTTAATGCAGAAAAATGACGATTTAATTTTTAATAAAAAAAATTTTAAAATTGTATCTAAAACTAAACCATCAAGGCAATTAATTGACCAACTTATATTTTCCTTAAATGTATGTCGTTCAGTAAAATCGAATGCAATAGTAATAACTCAAAATAATAAAACCCTTGGTATTGGATCGGGTCAACCTAGTAGATTAGATAGTTGCAAAATTGCAATTGAAAAAATGAAAAAATTTAAACAGTATAATAATAGTGATCCTTTGGTAGCCGCCTCAGATGCATTTTTTCCGTTTGTTGATGGAATAGAGAAACTTGTTCAGGCAGGAATTACTGCGGTAATACAACCTTTTGGTTCAATAAGAGACAAAGAAATTATCAGATACGCAAACGAAATGGGTATTGTTTTAGTATTTTCAAATACGAGGCACTTTAAGCATTAATTATTTTATCAATTTTGGATGCTAAGATAAAATCACTTTCTGCTAAACCATTTATAGCATGAGTGAAAATTTTTATTTTTGCATACCCCCAGCCAAAAGATAAATCTGGATGATGATTCTCCTTCTCGGCAATATCACCTACCTTATTAACAAATTTTTGACTTTCATTAAAATTACTAAATTTAAATTCTTTAATTAAAAAATAATTATCTTCATCATTTTTTTTTACTTCCCATCCATCAACTTTTTTTAAATATTTGTGAATTTCGTTAAAGTCAAAAGCAGGTATATTTCCTTCGCATGGAATACATTTCTTTTTCGATAAATCTTCGTCCATAAATAATCCAATATTGGAGCGGGCAATGGGACTTGAACCCACGACCTTCTCGTTGGCAACGAGACGCTCTACCACTGAGCTATGCCCGCATTTTTAAAAATATAAATAACTGTTTTTAAAAGTTGAAGCAATATAAAACTTTGTGATTAATTAATCTTTAAGCGATCTATCTCATTTAAAAAAGTAAGATAATTTGTATAGTTTTTACTAACATTTAGTGAACTTTTATACATAGGCTTTTTCACTTGATATAGGCTAGCTGTTCTAATCGTCTTCCCGGTTTTGTAATAATTAAATATATCCTCGGACCAATCTAAGCTACAAAAAGAAAATAATTTTTTTGTTTCATCTGATCTATTATTTATTAAATTTTCATAATTTATTTCATAAATATAATCTGTATATTTAAATTTCCAGTAATCCATTATTTTTAAATATATTTTCACATAATCTATAATATTTTTTTGATTGTAAGACCAATTCATTTCATCAACACCGAAAATATTTTTATAAACGGATAAACAAACATCTTTTAAATTTCTTTTTATATGTATAATTTTTGCATTTGGAAAAATTAGTTTAATAAAACCAATCCAAAAAAAATTGGATGGATTCTTATCAACAATAATTTTTTTATCAGTTAATTTAATTTTATCAAATTTATTACCAAGAAAATTTGAAATTTTTAATAAATAGTTTTTGTTGAATTTATCATCTTTGTTTATATTCGAAAAAAAATCTTTACTAAAAATATTATCCTCAAAAAAACTTGGTATTACAGAACTTTCACCAATACCTTCTACATCATTTGAAGCTGCAATTAACTGATGTAATAAGGTTGTTCCTGATCTTGGCATACCTACAATACAAATAATTTTCCTATCATATAGATTTTCGTTTTTATAGCTTTTAATATTAATTATTTTATCAAATAAAAGTTTCAAATTTTCGAAACGTTTTGAATATTTAAAAATTAAATTTTTTTCAATATTTTTGTTCATCTCTCGATTAGCTAAATTTAAAAATTCTGAAGCTTGATCATATTTTTTTTGATCCTCATAAGATTTAGCAATAGAAAATAATAGTACTGATTTTTGCCTATTTGAAGAAAAATTTAAATTACTTACTTTATTGAGCATTAATTGTTGATGTTTTTTTTCATTAGTGTAATTGAAAATTTCACTCAATAAAAAATCTGCATCAACATTCTCTGGAAATAGCTTACTACATTTAAGTAATTTTTCTTTTGCTGTTTTTTTATATTTCAAATCTTCTGTATCCTGTGAAATTTCTAAATTTGTTTTGGCAATCTGAAATAATGAATTCGGAAAGTTAGGATTAATTTTGTAAACTTTTTCAAAATATTCTAGCGCTTTTAACTGTTTTTTTTGAATTTTTCTAATTTTTCCATATTCAAACAATGAATATGTATCGTCTGGTTTAATGATTAAAGCTTTTGATAATATATCTTCTGCTTTTTCCAATTTATTTTGTTTAATTAATATTCTTGCCAAATTTGAGTAATAACTAATTTCATTGGGATCTTTTTGAATTGCTTCTTGAAAATTTTTGATTGCTTTATCATTTTGTCCAATATTTTCTAGAGAAACCCCCCTTAAGTTATAAAATGGTGGTATTATATTTCCACTTTTAATTAATTTTTGTGTTTTAGAAACTACTTCTTCAAATTTATTTAACTTAAATAATTTATCTAATTCAAAAAGCTCTTTATTCATTTTTATTTTTTTATCTTATGGTATATTTTTATATATGGATAAATTTAATAATCTACCAAGTAAAATACCGGTTTTTCCGTTATCAAATTTTATTGTTTTCCCTGAAACAACGGTGCCATTGAATATTTTTGAACCTAGATATATTCAAATGATAGATGATTCTATGTCATCTGAAAGAATTATAGGGATGATCCAACCAAAAAGAACAGGTAGCTTAAAAATTCCTGAACTGTTTGATGTTGGTTGTGCGTGCAGAATAGTTAGTTTTAATGAAACTGAGGATGGAAGATACATTATTATCCTTAAAGGTATTAATAGATTTAAAACTATAAGAGAAATTAATAATACAAAACTTTATAGGGAATTGATGGTTGATTATAATTTTTATAAAAATGATGATAACCTAAATGATGACAACAAGTTTGAATTTTCAAAAATTAAAGAAATTTTAAATGAATTAAAAATATTATTTGAAAAAAGAGGATACCAAATAAATTGGAAAGATCTTGATAATCAAAACGTATATCAAACATTATCTGCTTTATCTATGGCATCACCTTTTTCTATATTAGAGAAGCAAATTTTACTTGAAACAAAAACTTTAAGTGAGAGGAAAAATAAATTTGAGGAGATATTAAAAACTTACAATTCAGATTTTTCAATTAATAAAACAGTTCAATAATTAAAAAATTCCTTGATCTGCAAATTTAATTCCAAAGTTCTTTATTTTTGGATTTTTATTTATAAAAGAAAAAATATTTTTTGAAATTCTTTTTGGTAAAAAACTTTTACTTAAACTAAAAAATTCATATATAAAATCTATTCCCAAGGAAAAAGTTGTATTATAACTTTTTGCAACTTGTTCAAACTCTTTACAAACGCTTTTATCAATGCTTAATCCTAGATCAATTTTATCCTCTAATATTTTATTTAGTTTAATTATATCTCTTATAGTCATATTGAAACCTTGTCCTGCCAATGGGTGAACTGAATGTAATGAGTCTCCAAAAAAAAGTAAATTTTCATAAAAATATCTCTTTGGAAGATTTAAATTTAAATTAAATGATTCAATTTTACTTAGAGATATAATTTTATAATTTGGATTAAAAAATTTTATTTTTTCAATAATCTCATTTTCGGATAATTGTTTTTTTTTATCAATTTCACATGAGAATACTACTGAGGTTAATCTATTGGATAAAGGAAGATATGCAATCGGTCCACGATCTGTAAAAACTTGAACAGCTCTTTTATTAAGAGTCTTTTTATGGTTAATAATTGTTGTGTATGCCTTACTGAAATAATTTTTTTTTATTCCTTTTTTCAGATATTTTATAGTTAATGGATTTGATCTTTCACAGTTAATTATTAAGCTAAATTTTTTATCATTTAAGAGATTTAAAAATTTTGAACTTTTTGTTAAATATTTGTAAGAAACAAAATTATTTTTTTTAATTCTAGAAGTTAAATAATTTTTAAAGTCGTTGTAAGAAATCATATTGAATAAAGTATTTGAATTTTGTTTAAATAATATTTCATCTTTAATTTCATTATTTTTAATCTGTACTTTAATTTCCTTAATTTGATTTATTCTTTTTGAGATATTATTAAAATAATTAGAGAGAAATTTAATATTATTTTCAGTTAATCCTAATGTTCTAGTTTTAAAATTTACTTTATTTGATTTCACTGAATAAATTTCGGAATAAATTTTTTTTTTTGATAAAATATAAGCTAAAATTAGGCTCGTTATGTTATTTCCGACTAAACAAATTTTCATAAAAATTTTTTAATTTTACCAATAATAATTAAATGGTACAAATCAACTTATTTGATTCATTTTTATGGAATTTGCTAATTTTTTTACTAAAACAAGAAAATTTTTGATAAAAAGAATAACTGAATTATTTGGCTTAATTATTATCTTTTTATCTTTACTTTTATTAATATCAATTCTTAGCTATTCCCCAAACGATCCTAATTTTCTAATAAAAAAAACTGACAAAATTAATAATCTTTTAGGATACGATGGAAGTGTTGTTTCTGACTTTCTCTTTCAATCTTTTGGCCTAATTACTTATTTAATACCTTTAACTTTATTTTTTTCTGGTACAAATATTTTTATTAAAAAAAATTTAATTATAATTATCGATAATTTATTTTTTTCAATAATTTATATTATTTTTGGAACACTTTTTTTTTCATTCTTCAAAGATCAGTCTTTTTTTTTAACATTAAATGGTAATGGTGGATTTATTGGTTTATTTTTAAAGGATACTTTTTTATCTTCTCTTTTAGAGTTAAATGAAAATATTTCTTATTATTTACTTGCTATTATTACAATCATATTTTTTTTAATAAGTATAAACTTTAGAATTACTAAACTCCCTTCTTACTTTAAATTAATAAAGAAAATATTTACCTCTAAGAAAATAGAAAATTCAAAACAGGTAGATGAAACAATTGACAAAAATTTTACACCTGAAAATAGTAATGAGAGTAGACGAGTTCAGGATAGTTTACCTTTTGAAAAGAAATCTAATAATCAGATAAGAAAGTTTATTTTACCTGAATTAAAATTACTTAAATCTCCTGCAAAGAATGAGAAAGTAGCTAAAAAGAATGAAGATATAAATGAGGAATTTCTTGAAAAAGTTCTTATGGATTTTGGTGTTGAGGGCAAAATAAAAAAAATTAATTATGGTCCAGTGGTTACACTTAATGAATTCGAACCAGCGGCTGGAGTTAAAGTTTCAAAAATAATTAATTTATCAGAAGATATTGCAAGAAATACTAGCTCAGAGTCTGCAAGGATATCTATAATTCCAGGCAGCAATACTATAGGTATAGAACTGCCAAACATTACAAGAGAAAATGTTTATCTTGCTGAAGTAATTAGTGATCCACAATTTAAAAAGAAAGATATAAAACTTCCTATAGCTTTAGGAAAAAGTATTTCAGGAAAACCTATTATTGGTGATCTAAGTAATATGCCTCATCTTTTAATAGCTGGGACAACTGGATCCGGTAAATCAGTTTGTATTAATACAATCATATTATCTTTACTTTACAGGCATACTCCTGACAAATGTAAATTTATTTTGATTGATCCAAAAATGTTGGAGTTATCTACATATGAAGGTATACCAAATTTATTGTGTCCAGTAATTACAGAAGCAAAAAAAGCTGCATCTGTTTTAGGTTGGGTAGTTAAAGAAATGGAGAACAGATACAAGTTAATGACTAAGGTTGGTGTTAGAAATATAGATGGATATAACTCTAAACATAAAACATTTATGCCGTACATTGTGGTAATTGTTGATGAAATGTCTGACTTAATGCTTGTTTCTGGTAAGGATATTGAAAATTATATTCAAAAACTCTCGCAAATGGCAAGGGCAGCTGGTATTCACATCATAATGGCAACACAAAGACCTAGTGTTGATGTGATTACAGGAACAATAAAAGCAAATTTTCCAACAAGAATATCATTTCAGGTATCCTCTAAAATCGATAGTAGAACCATTCTTGGAGAACAGGGTGCAGAACAACTTTTAGGTAAAGGTGATATGTTATATATGTCCTCAGCAAACAGAATTAATAGAATTCATGCGCCTTTTGTTACTGAAGACGAAATCGAAAAAGTGAATAATTTTTTAAGATCACAAGCTGAACCAGAGTATGTTGACGAAATTTTAGAATTTTCTGAAAAAATAAATGAGAATATTGACGAGGTTGAAATAGATGACAAAGATGAATTGTATCAAAGCGCACTTAAATTAATAAAAAATGAGGGTAAGGCATCTACTTCTTTTCTCCAAAGAAAACTCCAGATTGGATATAACAGAGCTGCAAGGATAATAGACATGATGGAAGAAAAAGGTGTAGTTAGCAAAGCAAATCATGTTGGTAAAAGAGAAATATTGAAATGAAAAAGTATTTTATAATTTTAATTATTATTTTTTTCTTTCAAAATAATTTAAATGCAGCAGTTGAAGATAATATTATTGAAAAATTAGATAGAATAAAAAATATAACTTTTAATTTTATTCAAACAATTAACGGTAAAGATGAAAAAGGGAAATGTACTATTTTATATCCAAAAAAAATTTTTTGTGAATATGAGAAAAGAAATAAAAAGATTTTAGTTTCCAATGGTTCAAGTGTTGTGATAAAAAAAGGGCAACAATTCTTTCGGTATCCTATAGAGAGTACACCTTTTGAATTTTTATTAGATAAAATATTTTTAATAAATAAAATAAAAAATTCAAATTTAAAGGAAGTTGAGGATAAATATTTATTTTTTGAAATTAAAGAAAACAATAATAATATAAATATATTTTTTAGTAAAAAAAACTATGATTTAGTTGGGTGGCAAGTCGAAGATGTATATCAAAATCTTGCAATTACATATATATTTAATACTTCGATAAACAAAAATATAGATAATAAGTTATTCAAACTCCCAGAAAATAATTAGATTGATTTAATATTTATTGTTTCCTCTCTATATATTTTCATACCTCTATTTAAGTAATTATTTAAAGCATGTTTATGATCTAGCGTACAAGTGTGAACCCATACTTTTTTAGAATTGTATTTAAAACATAGTTTAATTGCTTCAGATAGTAAAAATCCTCCGTATTTTTTTCCTATGTAATCATTTAATATTCCAAAATATGCAATTTCAGAATTAATTTTTTCTATGTCCCAGATTAATTCAAAATAACCAATTAAATCTTGATCTAATTTGAGTACGTAAGTCTCTACGTTTTCTTTGTCTAAATAGTTTGACCATTTAAGATTATCCCAAGCTAGTCTATCAATCCATCGATGTTGTTTTCCAACATTTTTATAAAAAAATTTGTTTAATTCAATGTTTGGTGGATGAACTTTTTCTAAAGTTAATTTTTCATCGGGGCTATTAACCTCTTTTAAGTTTTTTAATGAAACAATATCTAGGTAATATCTATCTACTTTCAAATCTATTCAACCATTTTACCAATTTTTTCTCCACCAAATAAATGAAAATGTAAATGAGGTACTTCCTGTCCACCGTCTTCACTTATGTTTGCTAGGGCTCTGTAACCTCTTCCAGTATCTACAGAAATTTCTAATTTTTTTGCTACTACATTTATACCTTTAATAAGACCGACTATTTCTTCTTTGGATGCGTTCTGACTAAAATCATCTAAATCAATGTATTTACCTTTTGGAATTACAAGGACATGTATTTTCTTTTGCGGATTAATGTCATGAAAAGACAATACAAAATCATCTTCATAAATTTTCTTGCAAGGAATTTCTCCTCTAAGTATTTTAGCAAATATGTTGTTTTCGTCGTATTTCATTTTTTTCTATTATTTAATTCTTCCATAACTTCCTCGATTTTAATATCATTTGCTTCTAGGAACATAATCAAATGATAAAAAACATCAGCAGCTTCATGAATTTTATTATTATTATTTTCAACAGCTTCGATTAATTCATTTATTTCCTCAAGGATCTTATCTTTACTCAGAGATTTATCTCCTAATAGTTTATTAGTATAGGATCCATCAACTGGTTTATTTTTTCTCTCCCTTGCAAGTTTAAAAAGACTTTCTAATGTACTAAGCATATTAAATCCTAACAGGTATTCCCTTTGAGTCCAAATATTCTTTGGCTTGTTTTACAGAATATTTTCCATAATGAAATATAGATGCAGCCAGAACAGCACTAGCGTTTCCAAGTTTAATTCCATCAACTAAGTGATCTAAATTACCTACTCCACCTGATGCTATTACTGGAATATTTACTTTAGATGATATTTTTAAAATTAATTCAATATCATAACCAATTTGTGTGCCGTCTCTATCCATAGATGTAACTAATAACTCTCCAGCGCCAGTCTCTTCCATTCTTTTTGCAAATTCTATTGCATCAAGTCCCGTGCTATTTCTTCCGCCGTGAGTAAAAATTTCCCATTTATTTCCAATTTTTTTTGCATCAATTGCAACAACAATGCACTGTGAGCCAAACTTTTGTGAGCTGTCTTTAACTACCTCTGGATTTTTTACAGCTGCAGTATTTATAGAAACCTTATCTGCCCCACAATTTAATAATTTATTTATGTCATCAGTACTTCGCACTCCACCCCCAACTGTTAGAGGTACGAAACATTTTTTTGAAGTTTTCTCCACTACATCATATATAGTATCTCTATTTTCGTTTGATGCCGTAATATCCAAGAAGCAAATCTCATCTGCACCACCATCGCTATAAATTTTCGCCTGCTCAGCTGGATCACCTGCATCGTTAAGGTTAACAAAGTTAATTCCTTTAACTACGCGACCATCTTTAACGTCTAAACAGGGTATTATTCTATTTTTTAGCATCTTCTTTCACTAGTTCTTCTAATTGTATATCACCATCATAAATAGCTTTACCAACTATTATACCCTCAACATTTTCTAAATTCTTTGCTTTTTTAATATCATCTATTGATGAAACTCCACCAGATATAATCACTGGACATTTCGACATTTCTGCAACTTTCATTGTTTCATTAAAATTTGGGCTTCGTTTCATACCATCCCTATCTATATCTGTATAAATCAATCTACTAACACCAAAATCATTAACTTCTTTTAAATAATCTAATGTCAATTGATTAGAATTTTCTTTCCATCCCGACACTGACAAATAGCCATCTTTAGCATCTAAACCTAAAGCAATTTTATTTGGAAATTTTTTACAAGATTCTTTTAAAAAATTTTTATCTTTAATAGCAGCACTTCCTAAGATTACTTTCTCAACACCAGCATCAATGTATTTTTGAATATTATCAGAATTTCTAATACCACCACCCACTTCAACTTTTAAATTAAATTTACCAACTATATCCTGAATAATATCTAAATTTACTGTTTCACCAGTTAAAGCACCATCTAAATCAACTATGTGTAAATTTTTAAATCCATAATCTTTAAATTTTCCTGCTTGCTCAATTGGAGACAATTCATACTCAGTCTTTTTTTCGAAATCTCCTTTAACTAATCTTACACACTTTTTATCTTTAATATCTATTGCTGGAAATATTTTCATTTTTTTAAATATATTGTTTTTGCAACTAATTTTACTTCATTAGTAATTGGCAAATTCCATTTATTTTCGGGAGGTTTCATTCTTCTAAATGTCTTAAATTGCTCCCAATTTAGTTCTAGAATTTCTTTTAGAACATAATCTTTATCAAAAATAACAACTACCAAAAACTCAAACTTTTGATCTTCATTATCAGTCGGCAAACTTGCAAACACTCCAGTACCTGATCCAGATGTCGATTTAATTGCATATCTTTCACCCTTAACACTTATTGCGTCAATATTTTTCGTGCTTTTGGGAGCATCTTGTAATTTTGGAAGATTGGGGGTTTCATTGTATTTCTTTCTAGTCCAATATTCTCCAAGATCACCAACTAAATTATTAGTTCTAATGATATCTCTATTTTTTAATTCTTTTAAAATTTTTGGATAAAAAGAAATAACTTCCTCATCGCTAAATTTTTTAAAGTCCATAATTATAATTCCATAAAATTATTAATCATCTTAAGTCCCACCCTATCGCTCTTTTCAGGGTGGAATTGGGTTCCAAAAATATTTTCTTTTTCTACTGCACAAACCACATTGGATGAATAATCAGTAGTTGCCGAAATAACATTTTTATCTTTTGGAATAAATTCATAACTATGCACAAAATACATATGAGAATTATTTTCTATGTCTTTAAAAATTTTACTTTCTTTAACGATATTAATTTGGTTCCAGCCAATGTGAGGAAGTTTGTATTTTCCATTTTTATTATCAATTTTTGAAACTTTACCTGAAATCCAGCCCAAACCTTTGGTTTCTGTTTCTTCATAACCAATGTCAGCAAACATTTGCAACCCAACACAAATTCCAAGAAGAGGTTTTTTATTATTTATTGCAAACTCATTTAAAGTATCAATTAAACCGTTGATATTATTAAGTCCTTGTACACAACTTTTGAACGAACCTTGTCCAGGTAAAACAACTTTATCGCTCGATTTGATTTTATTAATGTCTGAAGTGACTTCTATCTTTACTTTATCTTTAGCAACTTCATTAAACGAATTAATAATAGAGCTTATGTTGCCCGATTTATAGTCGACAATTGTAATATTCATTAAAATTTATAATGAGCCTTTAGTAGATGGTATAGCGTTTTTAGTTCTCGGATCTATTTCTAAAGCACTTCTTAACGTTCTAGCCAAACCTTTAAAGCAAGATTCAATTATATGGTGGCTGTTATCACCATATATATTTTCCATATGCAGTGTAACACCGGCTGACTGAGAAAATGCTTGAAACCATTCCTTAAATAGTTCCGTGTCCATCTCTCCTAGTTTTTCTACTTTTAAGTTTACTTTCCAAATCAAGTAAGGTCTGTTTGATACATCTATAGCAACTCTAGAAAGAGTTTCATCCATTGGGATCATTGCATGCGCATATCTTTTAATTCCTTTAAATTTATTAGAAGCTTTTTTAATACATTCTCCTATAGCAATACCCACATCTTCAGTAGTGTGATGAAGATCGATATGCGTGTCTCCTTTAGCTTTAACGTTTAAATCGATTAAAGAGTGTTTAGATAATTGCTCAAGCATATGATTTAAAAATCCTATGCCTGTGTCAATTTTATATTTACCTTTTCCATCAATATTTACTTCAACACTAATTGACGTCTCTTTTGTTTTTCGACTAATTTTAGCTTTACGTTTCATTATAAAATATAGGTATATATAGATTATTTAAGGATATCAATATTTCTAATTTGGCACTTGAACTATAAAAATTAGTATCCACCTATCAGTCATGACAACAATAGCATTAGTTAGAAAAAAAAATCAAGTGGTGGTGGCTAGTGATGGCCAGGTTAGTATGGGAAATACTGTAATTAAGAAAACTGCAAATAAAGTCAGAAAGATTGAGAAAAGAAATGTAATTGCAGGATTTGCAGGTTCTACTGCAGATGCTTTAACATTATTTGAAAGGCTAGAGTCAAAATTAGAAAAACACGCAGGTAATCTTGCACGTGCAGCTGTTGAGCTAGCAAAAGATTGGAGAACAGATAAATATTTAAGAAGATTAGAGGCTTTAATGGCAGTAGCAGATAAAGAAAAAAGTTTCATAATTTCTGGAACAGGAGATGTGTTAGAACCAGAAGGTGATGTAATAGGAATAGGTTCTGGTGGAAATTATGCTCTTGCCGCTGCAAAAGTGTTAATGAGTACTGACATGCCAGCTGAAGAAATTGCAAAAAAAGCTGTTGAAACTGCAGCTGAAATTTGTGTTTTTACAAATAACAATATTTCAATAGAAAAAATATAATGGATAAATCAAACGTAACAACTTTAATACCAAAGGATAAAAAAGGAAATAAGAATAATCTTTCGGACTCTTTGTCCCCAAGAGAAATTGTATCGGAGTTAGATAGGTTCGTTGTTGGACAGGATAAGGCCAAAAGAGCTGTTGCTATTGCTCTTAGAAATAGATGGAGAAGGCAGGCTATTGATGGAGAAATGAAAGATGAAGTTCTTCCAAAAAATATACTTATGATGGGTCCAACTGGGGTTGGTAAAACTGAGATTTCAAGAAGACTATCTAAACTAGCTGAGGCGCCGTTTGTAAAAGTTGAAGCAACAAGATTTACTGAGGTTGGATATGTTGGAAGGGATGTTGAGCAAATAATTAGAGACTTAATTGAAATAGCAATTGCAATGGAGCGATCAAAAAAAAGGAAAGAAGTTCACGCAAAAGCTCAAAAACTAGCCGAAGAAAGAGTTTTAGATGCTTTAGTGGGAAATAATGCAAGCGTCGCTACAAGAGAAAGCTTTAGAAAAAGATTAAGAAGTGGAGATTTAGATGATAATGAAATTGAAATCGCGGTAAGTGAGAATAATCAAATGCCTTCATTTGAGATTCCGGGAATGCCAGGAGCAAACATTGGTATGGTAAATATTTCAGATGCTTTGGGAAAGTCTTTAGGACAGAAACCAAAAAAGAAAAAAATGTCGGTGAAAGAATCACACGATATTTTAATTAATGAGGAGTCTGATAAACTTATTGAAGAAGATAAAATTATTAAATCAGCAAAAGATTCCACTGAAAATAATGGAATAGTTTTCTTGGATGAAATCGATAAAATATCAGCTAGAACTGATAGAGTTGGTGGCGATGTATCAAGAGAAGGAGTCCAAAGAGATCTTCTTCCATTAATTGAAGGTACAACAGTAAATACAAAATATGGTCCAATTAAAACTGATCATATATTATTTATTGCATCTGGTGCTTTTCAGTTAGCAAAGCCATCGGATCTTTTACCAGAATTACAAGGAAGGTTACCAATTAGAGTTGAACTTGATGCACTTAATAGTGATGATTTTAAGAGAATTTTAAAAGAACCGGATAATAGTTTAATTAAACAATACAAAGCACTTTTAAAAACTGAAAATGTTGAGCTTGAATTTAGTGATGACGGCATTGATTTAATCGCAAGTATAGCAAGTGAAGTTAACAATACTATTGAGAATATTGGTGCTAGAAGACTTCATACTATTATTGAGAGAATTCTAGACGAAATAAGCTTTACTGCTTCTGACAAGTCAGGCGAGACTGTAGTTATTGATTCAAACTATATTAAGAAACATATAGGTGAATTAGTAAAAGATACAGATTTATCAAAATTTATTTTATAATTTTATATTCAAAATTTTGGGTTTCTTCATTTACTTGAATCTCTTCAGCACCGTTTTTTAAATGAAAATTTCGTGCCATTTCTGTTAGTGGAGATAATGTAATTAATCTATTAAGATGGTTAGACTTTTTTATCATTTTAAATACCTCCTTAACAATTAATTTTCCACCACCTTTTTTGTTTGACCAAACAGTATATGCAATTGCAATTTTTCCTACCTTCTGATCTCTTGCTGCACTTTGTAAAAATGCATCTCTGCTAAATAGATCTAGTTCATGAACTGACGTTGGTATTTTATTAGTAAAAGCAAAACACATAACAGCATGGATCTCATTTTTATACCTAACACCATAAATTTTTCTGCCATAACTTACCCTAAACTCATTATCAAGTTCAGGCCTGACTGGATCTTTATGAATCTCACAACTTTTAAGTTCAACTAATTCAGCTCCTTTAATCCAATCAAAAAAGTTCTTAATATTTTTATTAAAATCTTTTTTACTTTTTCTCATTCTTGCTTTAAGATTTATTGATATCTTATTTTTGATCATTTTTTTTTTTTAAAATTATTTCAAAACTCCCCATAGATATATTGTTTACTGACTCGAGATCCATTTTTAAAATTTTTTTCATTAAATTTTTATTTTCTTTTAAGAAGTTTGGTACTGAGTATTTTAAGATGCTCAAATCTTTAGATTTATAGGGGTTATTTTTATTATTTGATCTACTGCCTCTGCCAGTGATGATATTAATTTTTATTACACCCTCGTCAAAACATAAATTTATAAATTTTTCAATTTCTAAATTTGCATTTTCTAAAGTGTATCCATGCAAATCAATAGTTTTTTTTGTATAAGAGAATTTTTTGTTTGTTAATTTTAAATCTTTATCTTCTAATTTTTTTTTTGATTTAACAAAATTTTCCCAAACTTCTTTGTCTCTATCTGATATTTTTTTATTCAATTAAACTTTAGTTTCGATTAATTGCCAGTTTGGATTTTGAGACTTAATATTTCTAGAAAACTTCCAAGTGTCATTGACTCTTTTAACTTTTTGAGGATCGCCAGAAACAATTTTATTTTCTTTATCTTTTATACAAGTAATAATTTCACTTATAAAGTTTACACTCACTTCAAGTAAGTCATTACTTTGATTATGATCTTTTATTTCTGCTGAATTAATTCCAATGAATGTTGTTTCGTTTTTAAGCTGTTTTGTAGATCTTTCTTTTATAGCTTCATTAAATGAATTATATACGTCTTTATTTAACAAAGATTTAATCTCACTTATTTTGCCGTTTGCAAATGACGTTATAATTGTCTCGTAAGCAAGTTTGGCCCCTTTTAAAAATTCTTTTTTGGCATCATCATCAAATTCATAAATTTCTTTTTTAATTGCTGTTTTTTTAAAATCAAAGTCGTGGGCAAAGCTTGATGCCATATCGTCTTCATGACCCGTTTTTTTTCCAAGAATTCCCCTTAACCTGAGAAAAATAAAACCTGCAATCATGGCAAGCAAGATAATGTCTATATATTCAAAACTATAATTCATTGTATTTTATAACTATTTATAATATTTACTAAGCGAGTCTTTTTCAATGACCTATATTAAAGAAAAAATAGACAAATGAACTCACTTTTATTAACAATAATATTAATTCCAGCAGTCGAAATTTACCTTTTTATTAAAATTGGTGCTTTAATTGGAGCTTTAAATACAGTTTTGTTAATTTTCTTTACTGCCATTGTTGGCATTTATTATGCAAGAGCGGAAGGTTTAAACACTTTAAACCATGGATTAAGGAAGATGGTTAAAAATGAAATGCCAGCATATGAACTAATATCTGGAGCATTAATCGGTATTGGGGCAATTTTTTTAATATTACCAGGTTTTGCAACAGATATACTAGGTTTTTTAATTATTTTTCCCCCAACAAGAAAATTAATTTTTAAATTATTTTCAAAAAAAAATAAAAAGAGCAATATAAGAAACAAAGATTATATTGAGGGAGAATATAAAGATCTAGATGAGTGAAGTTAAAAAATTTGAGATAATTTTAGAATATATTAAAGATTTATCTATAGAAACACCAAGTGCTGAAGCTTTAAGATTTGTAAGGGAAAATTTTACTAATTACAACATGGACATCGATATCTCTTCTTCTATACTTCAAAATAAAGCGTTAGAAATAATTACTAGATTAACATTACAAGATAAGACTGATAATTCAGAAAAGGCTTTTTTTGAAATTAAGTATGCAACTATAATTACTTTGGATAAATCAATAAAAGATAAACAAACTGTTAGTAAAATTGTTTTATGTGATTTACAAAAAATAATTTACCCTAAACTTGAAAAAATATTTTTGGATATAATAAAAAATGCTGGATATCCTGGTCTTAAATTTGAAAAAAAAGTAGATTTTGAAAAATTATATAACGACAAATTTAATTAAAAAAATTTTTTTTTAATTCTTTTTTTAAGAAATCTTTATGAAGTTTAAGTTCTTGCTCGGATGGTTTGATGACCTTATTAAAATATTTGTTATTAGACTTACCTTTTAAAATATTATTGAAATCATTCTCAATATTTAATTTAAATGTGGGTTCTTTTTGATCTAATAAGTTTATGTAAACTTTTGACAATAATTCACAGTCTATAGTTGCATTATGCTTATCTCTTCTTGAATTATCAATATTATATCTTTTGCATAAAGCATCTAGACTTGTGCCTGAACCAGGAAATTTTTCTCTCGCAATAACTAAAGTGTCTACAACTTCTTCATTAATTTTCTTTTTTCCTAACAATGCCAACTCATTATTTAGATGCGATAAGTCAAACTCCGCATTGTGTATTACAAGCCTTTTCCCCCCTATAAATTTTAGAAAATCATCAACTATTTCATGAAATTTTTTTTGCTTTATGAGAAAGTCGTCTGTGTAACCATGAACTTTGAAAGCTTGTTCAGAAACTTTTCTCTCTGGATTTAGATAGCAATGAAATCTATTTTTTGTTGGGATTAGATCGTTTAGTTCTATACATCCTATTTCAACTATTCTATGACCTTCGGACACTTTCAATCCAGTAGTTTCAGTGTCTAACACTACTTCAATCATTAAACTTATTTTTTATATTTTTAATTTGTTTAAGAATATTATTTTTATTGGAATTATTTTCAATTATAAAATCACATAATTTGAGCTTCCTTTTTATGTTAATCTGTTGAGCTCTTAAGATATTTAATACATTTTTGTTATAATTTCCTCTTTCTTTTAACCTTTTAATAATAACTTTTTTTGATGTTTTAATACCAATCAGTAAGTCTGATTTTTTATATAATTTATTTTCTATTAGCAGTGGAATATCAAGAACTATTAATTTTTTTTTACGATTTTTTCTCTCAAACTTTTTCAAATTTAGCCTTACATACGGATGTACTATTTTAGACAAAATTTTAATATTTTTTTTATTTAATATTTCTTTTATTTCCGATTTTCTAATCGGATAATGTTTTATATTATTGGGGAATATTTTATTTAATTTTTTAAAACATCTTTTATTATTTTTATAAATTTTTTTTACTTCAATATCTGCATTAAAAGTTGGTAATCTAAAACATCTTGCTATGAAAGTTTTTCCTGAAGCAATTTCTCCAACTAAAGCGATTCTAATCATAGGTTGACTATTTTAAGTATTTCTGCGTCAATTTCGGGATCAATATTTGTCCATAAATTAAATGCTTGCTTAGCTTGTATTAAAAACATCATTTTTCCATTAATTATATGATTGCCTCTTTTTTTTGCATTACTTAAAAAATTTGTTTCCTTTGGATTATAAATTAGATCATAAAATATGCACTCTTTCTTGTTTTGGTATTTTTTAAAGTCTAGTTGAAGATTATCATTTTGCTTTAAACCTAAGCTTGTAGTATTGATTACCAAATTTACTCCTGGAATTTCTCCCCAATTTAAAACTTCGATACCGCTACCAATTAAACCGGGTACCAATCTGCTGACTAAATCCTCCGCTTTTTCTTTAGTTCTATTAATTATATATATTTTGTCCTTAAGATTTAATTGTCTTATTCCCCAAATAATCGATGATGTCACTCCTCCTGCTCCTATAATTAAAGAACTACTATTTAACCATAAATTATTTTCCTCTAATGTTTTTTGAAAAGCTGTTGCATCAGTATTATAACCAATGAGTTTTTTATTTTCCTTTATAATAGTATTTACAGAAAAAGTTTCCTTAGAAATTGGCGATAATTCATCTAAAAAAGAGATAATTTTACTTTTAAAAGGAACTGTAACATTTACACCTTTAATACTGTTGTTAATTCTCATCTCCTCAACAAAATCTCTAAGACCACTTGTTTCAAGTTTTGTTTTCTCATATATGCTGTTAATTTTATATTTCTTAAACCAATAGTTATGAATTAATGGTGAAAGAGAATGTTCAATTGGATTTCCGATAACAAAATATTTATTCATAATTTTTAAGGTATTCCTTAATTTTTTTAATTGGAAGGCCCATAATTGTATTTTCATCTCCCTCTATATTCGCAAATAAGTTTCTCCCCTCTCCTTCTATTTGATAAACATTATAAGCATATAATTTTTCGTCGGTTATGTTTTTTAGATATTCCCTGAGTTCATTTTCTGTGAAATTTTTCATTGTTAATTCAGCTTTATCAGTATGATTCCATATCATGGAACCATTTTTACAAATAGAGACTGAGCTAATTAAATGATGTTTTTTACCGTTTAATTTCATTAAAATTTTTAAAGCTTCTGTTCTATTTGTAGGTTTGGATATTACTGTATTGTCTAAATCTATAACACTGTCCGCGCCCAATACTAATCTATTTTCGTTGGCCCTACTTACTTTTGTTGCTTTTATTTCTGCAAGATTTTTACTAATTACTTCTGGGGATGCTCCCTCTTTAGTTAGGCTTTCCTTAATGGGGTCCTCGTCTATATTGGAATTGAAAACCACACATTTAATATTATTTTTTTCTAAAATTTCTCTTCTTACTTTACTTTTAGAAGCTAATATTATTTCATTTTTTATTTGAGTATATTTCATGTATCTTTATTACTGATGCAGCCGTCTCTTCAACTGATTTTCTAGTTACATCTATTATTGGCCATTGATATTTTTTAAAAGTTTTTTTTGATTTCTCTAATTCACTTTGTATTGTATTGATTTTAGTATAATCGGTAATTTCATTTTCTTTAATTGTAGAAAGTCTATTTTTTCTAACATCATGTAGTCTCTTTGCTTCAGCAACAAGACCAATTATACATGTGACCTTTGGGTTATTTTTAAGTTTTTCTGGTATTGAGTTTTCATTTATAAGTGGAATGTTTGAAGTTTTAAATCCTCTGTTGGCCAAATATATTGATGTTGGAGTTTTGCTAGTTCTGCTTACTCCTAATAAAATAATGTCTGATTTTTCAACATCTGTTACAGAATTTCCATCGTCGTGGTTCATTGTAAATTGAATTGCTTCAATTCTTTTATAATACTCTTCATTAAGAACATGTTGGCCACTTGGAATACTTGTTGCTTTCTGGTTTAAAAGCTTTGAGAAGTTTAGTATCAAATCTCCCAAAACTCCAAAACATGGTATACTTTTCTTGTTTGACTCTTGTGATAAAAATTTTGCGAGTTTATTATCCACTATAGTGTACAATATAATTGAGTCCTCTTTTTTTTGTGCCTCCTCTAAAATTTTTAATATTTGGTTTTCGGTCCTTGTAAATGAAAAATGATGAATACTATGTTCAAATCTCTCAAATTGTGCTTTTAGGGCTATAAATATTCTATCAAGGGTTTCCCCGGTTGAGTCTGAAATTAGATAAATATTGTATGTATTTTTCATGTATAAATTTTATAATAATTAACAAATAATGATCTCTGAAATCATAGAGTTGTAAATGTTATTTTTTACTATTAGTTATTAACACATTTAAACATGTGAAAAAAAGGTATTAATACTTAACAATATTGTTAATTTTTAAAAGAAAACTGCATAAAACAATAAATTGATGCCATACTTAATGTGGGTAAACATGTGAAAAAATGTGTAAAAAATTTAATTAAACTAATTCACAAGATAATAATATAAAACAATAAGATTTAATTATATTTTATTTATGGGTATTTTAAAGGACTGTATTAATAACAAAAATACTAACTCTATCCCTGTTTGGTTTATGAGACAAGCAGGACGATATTTACCTGAATTTAGAAATATTAGATCTAAAAACACTAATTTTATAGATCTTTGTTTAAATCCAAATCTATCAAAAGAAATAACATTACAACCTCTAAAAAGATTTAAAATAGATGCTGCAATTATATTCTCCGATATTCTTCTTATTCCTTATGCATTAGGTCAAAAAGTTGAATTTGAGAAAAACTTTGGACCAAGACTTGGTGATTTAAACGTTAATGATATATTAAAAGTTTCTGATGATGAAATTAAAAAAAAATTAAATCCTGTTTATGATCTTATTAACAAAACATCTCAAGATGATATTTTAAAAAATAAAGATCTCATAGGCTTTGTTGGAGGTCTATGGACATTGCTTGTGTATATGCTGAATAAACAATCACCAAAAAAAGGTAATATAGATTTTTTTTCAAATCAAAACCATAACATCCTTATAAAAAAAATTATTCATACGCAAAAGCTACATATCAAAAACCAAGTTTCAAAAGGTGCGTCAGTAATCCAAATTTTTGATAGTTGGGCTGGTCTATTAAATCAAGATAAATATGAGGACTATATTTATAAACCTACCAAAGAACTTGTTGAATTCATAAAAAGTTTAGGAGTTGAAGCAATATGTTTTCCAAGAAATATTAAATCATATAAGGAATTTTGCCAAACTGTTAAACCTAATGCTATATGTATTGACTATGAGGTGGATCCAATAGAAATCGCTGAAAAAATAGAAATACCTATTCAAGGGGGTATGAATCCAAATTTTTTGTTGTTAGAAAAAAATGAAATGTTAAAAAATGCTCGTAAGTATTTAGAAATATTTAAAAATCATAAATACATTTTTAATCTAGGACATGGCGTCATACCCCAGACTAATCCTGAAAATGTAAAAATTTTAGTTGATTACGTGAAAGAGTTTAAATGAATAAAGAACATCCAATAGTTAATTTTGGTAAAACAGGCGTATTACTAATCAATTTAGGAACCCCCGACTCCACAAATTGGTGGGACATTAGAAAATACCTAAAAGAATTTTTATCTGACAGAAGGGTTATTGAGGTGAATCCTTTAATTTGGCAGATAATTTTAAATTTATTTATTTTAACCTTTAGACCCTCCAAAACAGCAAAAGCCTACAAGGAAATATGGATGAAGGATATAAACAAATCACCACTAAGGTTCTATACAGAGTCGCAAACAGACAAGCTTAATGAAAAAATTAAAAATGAAAATATAATAATAGATTATGCAATGAGATATGGGAATCCGAGCATAAGAAGCAAAATTGAAAAAATGCATAATAACGGGTGTGAAAAATTAATTATCTTACCCTTATACCCTCAATATGCCTCGCCAACCACTGCAACTGTTTGTGATGAGGTTTTTAGAGTATTAATGAATATGAGGTGGCAACCAGCAATAAAAATAGTGCCACATTATGAGTCTGAGCCATTATATATTGAAGCAATAGTAAACAGCATTAACAAAAAATTGAGAGAAATAGATTGGAAACCAGATTTAATCGTTGCGTCTTATCATGGTATTCCAAAAAAATATTTTGAAAAAGGTGATCCCTATCATTGCTATTGTCATAAAACTACAAGACTTATTTCTGAAAAATTTAAAGAGATTGAAATAATAACAACTTTTCAATCAAGATTTGGGCCTCAAGAGTGGCTCCAACCATATACTGATAAGACCCTAGAAAACTTGCCCAAAGAGGGAAGAAAAAAAATCTTAGTAATTTCGCCAGGTTTCGCATCTGATTGTGTTGAAACACTGGAAGAGATATCTATTCAGGGTAAAGAAAGTTTTGAGAAATCAGGAGGAGAAAAGTTCGGATTTATACCTTGTTTGAATGACAACCAAGATCATATAATTTTATTAGAGCACCTTATTAAAAAAAGTCTAAATTAATGAATTTATATCTAATTATAAAATCTCTACATTTAATTGCTGTTATCTCTTGGATGGCTGGTCTTTTATATTTACCCAGAATTTTTGTTTACCATGTTGAAAATTATGCAAAGAAAGAAACCACAACTGTTTTTGAGACTATGGAAAAAAAATTATACAACTACATAATGAGACCGGCTATGCTGCTTTCTTGGTTATTTGGAATCATATTAATTTATTTAAACGGTATAGATGTTTTGACCTATTTATGGATGCAAATTAAATTAGCTTTGGTAATTATTTTGTCAATTTATCATGAATATCTTGGAAAGTGCCTTGTTAGTCTGAAAAACAATTCTAATACTAAGACAGCTAAATTTTTTCGTTATATAAATGAAGTACCAACAATTTTACTTATTTTAATAGTATTTGTTGTTATAATTAAACCTTTATAGGCTTGTAATTTCAAAATATCTCACTATATTACAATTATCTAAATAAAACTCCCATGAACATTCAAGAATTAAAAGGAAAAACATCTGAGCAGCTTATCGATGAGGCTGAAAAGTTAGGTATTGAAAATGCTAGTACACTAAGAAGACAGGAAATTCTTTTCGCTATTTTAAAAAAACATGCTGAAAAGGGTGAGGAAATAACAGGAGGTGGTGTTCTCCAACTGCTCCAAGATGGATTTGGTTTCCTAAGAGCTATGGAGTCAAATTATCTACCAGGTCCAGATGATATCTATGTCAGTCCAAGTCAAATAAGAAGGTTTGGATTGAGAACAGGCGATACTGTAGAAGGTCCAGTCAGAGCTCCAAAAGATGGAGAGAGGTACTTTGCATTACTTCAGGTTAGTAAAATTAATTTTGAAGAACCTGAAAAAGTTAGACATAAAATTGCTTTTGATAACCTTACCCCACTATATCCGAACAGCCAGTTAGTAATGGAGTCCGAAAAAAATAAAGTTGAAAAAAATCCTGACTTAACACCGAGATTAATTGATTTGGTAAGTCCGATAGGAAAAGGACAAAGATCTTTAATTATATCGCCGCCTAAAGCAGGAAAAACAATGATTTTACAAAGTATTGCAAATGCAATTACTGCAAACCATCCCGAATGTTATCTAATGGTGTTACTAATTGATGAAAGACCAGAGGAAGTTACAGATATGCAAAGAACTGTAAAAGGAGAAGTAATTAGTTCTACTTTTGACGAGCCTGCCCAAAGACATGTTGCTGTAGCTGAAATGGTTATAGAAAAAGCAAAAAGATTAACAGAACACAAAAAGGATGTTGTAATCTTGTTGGACTCTATAACTAGACTGGGCAGAGCATACAATGCTGTTGTTCCAAGCTCGGGAAAAGTGTTAACTGGAGGAGTTGACGCAAATGCATTACAAAGGCCAAAGAGATTTTTTGGTGCTGCAAGAAATATTGAAGAAGGTGGATCTTTAACCATTATAGCAACTGCTTTAATAGATACTGGAAGCAGAATGGATGAAGTGATATTTGAAGAATTTAAAGGAACAGGTAATAGCGAAACTATCTTAGATAGAAAAATTTCTGAAAAAAGAATTTTTCCTGCTATTGACATTACAAAATCAGGAACACGAAGAGAGGAACTTCTTTTTGATAAAAATGATCTTCAAAAAATGAATGTATTAAGGAGAATAATTGCACCCATGGGATCTATGGATGCAATAGAATTTATAAATTCTAAGCTTAAAAATACAAAAAGTAATACAGAGTTTTTTAATTCAATGAATAAACCGGGTTAATATATTTTATCAATTTATAAATAATTTAGCTCTTTCATTTCTTTTTCAAATCTATATTCTATTTCTTTTACTGCTTCATTGCTTAAATTATTTTTCCAATTATTCTCAAAACCTAAATTGAAAAAAGGAATTTTTCTCCCTTTTTCTTCAGAAAACATTGCTTCTAAAAATCCACCTTCATTCTCTCTTTTTTTCAATATCTTAAATTTTGTTGTATCCAAGGCTTTATTAAATTTTTGATAATCTATAC
>CACDLR010000010.1 GCA_902553695.1 uncultured Pelagibacteraceae bacterium
ATTTATCTGCATTTTTTTATTTTTAGCTGACTGTTTCATTACTTTATTTAAAGATTGTTTTAAATTTTTTGGAAATTTACTTATATCTCCAAGTATATTAAGTTTGAGATTATTTTTAACAAGCACTTCTAAATTATTTTTTAAATATTCACCTAATAATTTGAAAAGAAAATTGATCTCATGCTTTGGTCTTTTCCAATTTTCTGTAGAAAATGTGTAAAGTGTTAAATATTTGATTTTCTTTTTGATGCAAGCCTCAATAATTTTTTCTACAGTTTTAATTCCTTTTTCATGGCCAAATTTTCTAGATTTATATCTTTTAAGACCCCATCGACCATTACCATCCATAATTATGGCAACGTGATTTATATCACTCATATTGTCATTATTTCTTTTTCTTTTGAAATAATTTTCTCTTCTATTAATTTAATATTACTATCAGTTATATTTTGAATTACTTTTTCAGATTTTTTTTCCTCATCTTCAGAAATTTCTTTTGATTTTAGCATTTTTTTTAATTCATCATTACCTTCTCTTCGAATATTTCTTATTGATATTTTACATTTTTCTCCCATTGATTTTATGATTTTTCCTAACTCGATTCTTCTTTCTTCATTTAAATCTGGAACAGGCAATCTCATTAGTTGACCATCAATTTGAGGATTTAATCCAAGTTCTGATTTTTTTATTGCTGAGTCTATTAATGCTACGTTATTTAAGTCCCAAACTTGTATATTAATTGTACGAGGTTCCGGAACAGATATAGTTGCTAGTTGATTTATTGGCATTTTTTGCCCATAGACATCAACTTTAATTAAGTCTAGCATGCTGGCGTTGGCTCTGCCTGTCCTTAAAGAAGAAAGTTCTTTTGATAATAAATCAATAGTCTTATTCATTTTATCTTTATACGTTTGTTCTTTAAACATTAAATATTACTCACCAATTTTAATTCTTGAAAATTCTTTTATTTTAAGATTCGGAATATTTATTTCCGTTAATACATCTTTAACTTTTTTTTGTGGTTCCATAACCCAATTTTGAGTCATTAAACTATTTTCTTCTTTAAATTTGTTAAGTTTGCCTAGACTAATTTTTTTTGTAATTTCCTCAGGCTTACCAGAATTTTTAAGTTCCTCTGCAATAAGATCTTGTTCCTTTTTTAAAATGTCTTTTTGGATTTCATCTGAATTTAGTGCAATTGGATTTGATGCTGCTATATGCATTGATAATTGTTTGCCAAAGGATTTAACTTTTTCATTTTCTTCTGAAGTTTCAAGAGATACAACTACGCCTAATTTTGATACGTTATCTCTAATGACTGAATGTTGATAAATATAATTTTTAGAATTTTGATTTTCAATAGTTTTTGATTTTCCAATAGTAATTTTTTCACCAATCTTAGCAACTAATGCAACTAAATTTTCTTCAACTGTTTTATCATTAGACATTTTAGATTTATTTAATTTTAATAAATCAGATGAGCAATTGTTGTTAATATCGCTAAGTTCTTTAACAAAATTTATAAAATCATCGTTTTTTGCAACAAAATCAGTTTCACAATTAACTTCTATAATTGAAGTTTTACTTGAATTTCCACTAACAACTATTACTCCTTCTTTAGCATCTCTTGACATTTTTTTTGAAGCTTTAGCTATTCCTTTTATTCTTAAAATTTCTGCAGCTTTTTCAAGATTATCATTAGCTTCTTTAAGTGCGGAATTACAATCTTTAAAACCTGCTCCAGTAGATTGTCTTAATTTTTTGATTTTATCAATATCACTCATTTATAGATTTTTAGTTTATTTTAACGTCTTTTTTATCTTTAGAGGGTTTATTTATAATGTTTGATTTTTTATCTTCATTTTTTTTATCAGTTTTCGCCTCTGTTTCATTTGGAAGATTTTTATTTGCGTTATTAATTGTCTCCTTTACTAAATTACAATAAAGTTCAATTGATCTTCTTGCATCATCATTACCCGGGATAGGATAATCTATATTTTCTGGATTAGAGTTTGTATCTAGAATTGCAATAATAGGTATATTTAACTTTATTGCTTCTTTAATTGCTAATGATTCATAATTTGTATCAATTACAAAAATTAGATCTGGTGTTTTTTTCATATCCTTAATTCCACCAAGAGATCTTTGCAATTTGTCTCTTTGTGTTCCCATTTTTAAGAGTTCTTTTTTAGTAAATCCTCTGTTCTCAGAAGTGAGATTTTTATTAAGTATATCTAGTTTCCTTATAGAATTAGAGATTGTACCCCAGTTAGTTAACATTCCACCTAACCATCTGTGATTGACATAGTATTGATCAGTTTCTTTTGCTAAATTTGCAATATTATCAGATGCTTGTTTTTTGGTTGAAACAAAAAGAATTTTTCCTCTATTTAATATTGTTTCATGAACCTTTTCTAAAGCAATTTTTATAAGTTCTATAGTTTGAGTTAAATCAATGATATGAATAGAATCTCTTCTTCCAAAAATATATTTTTTCATTTTAGGATTCCATCTTAAGGTTTTGTGCCCAAGGTGTACTCCAGCTTCTAATAATTGTTCAATAGTTATATTAGGTATTGTCATGTTCCTTCCCGGTTATGCCTCCACAGTAATGCCCTTAGGGACCGGAGGTTTTTCAACCAAATACTGTGTGCGTGTTAATTTTTCTGGTTTTTTACAATTTTTTTCAAATAATACAAGTTTTATTTTAATGTATTTTTAAAGATACTCCAACATTTTTAAGCTTAGATATAATTTTTTGATCAATTTTTCTTTTTTTTGTAAGTTTAAATTGATGTGCAATATTATGATTTTTAATATTCAAAGTAACATCTGTTTCGCCAGGTAAAGATATAAGTTCTTTTATTTCATTTAATTTATTTATATCTCCTGAATTAATTTCAAGAAATTTAATTGGCAAATTAGAGAGATCACTTATATTTGTTATGCTTCTTACATTGATTCTTGTAGAAGATCCATCAGATGAAATATTTTTTATTAAATTTAAAAATATAGAGTTACCTTCTTTTAAAATTTCTCTTTTTTGTTCAAAAAGATCTGAGAACACAAATAATTCAAAAACACCATCTAAATCAGTAAATCTTATAATCGCATAAGACAAACCTTTTTGATTTTTCTTTTCTTGAATTTTTAAAATAGTTGCTGCGATAGTAGCTTCTTTCGCTTTTTCATCGAGATTAAAATTACTAAAGTTAACAATATTATATTGTGGGAAGAAATCTTTAAATTGATTTAAAGGATGATCAGAAATAAAGAAACCTAAAGTTTCAAATTCTTTAGATAATCTCTCCTCAAAGGCAAAATCATTTATATTTTTTAATAATTCATTTTGATTATTACTTTTATTCTCATCGAACAAATTAATTTGATTTATTAATTTATCTTCAAACAAACTTTTAGATTTTAAAATTAAATTTGGAATAGACTCTAATAAAGATTTTCTATTTGAAGTAAAACAATCAAATGCTCCTGCCTTTACTAATCCCTCTAATTGAAGTTTATTTATATCTTTTGGGTCTGTTCTACTTATAAAATCAAACAAATTTTTAAATATACCATTTGTAATTCTCTCTTTTACAACGTTTGAAATTGACTCATATCCAACATTTTTAATTGCTCCTAATGCATAATAAAAATTATTTTCTTTAGCGGTAAAATTAGCAAAACATTCATTAATATCAGGTCTAATGATTTTTATATTCATTCGCTTAAGTTCTTCGTGAAATTCACTTAACTTTTTTTGATTTGAAAGTTCCATAGACATTGATGCAGAAAAAAATTCACTAGCATAATAATATTTTAGATATGCCGTCTGATAGGCTATTACTGCATATGCTGCTGCATGGCTTTTATTAAAACCATATTCAGCAAAAGGTTCGATTTTCATAAAAATACCTGCTGCTACATCCTTTGCTATTCCATTTTTTTCAGCTCCATTAATAAACCTTTGCTTTTGTTTTTCTAATTCTGTTCTCTTTTTTTTGCCCATTGCTCTTCTAAGTATGTCAGCTTCACCAGGAGTAAATCCAGACAATACTTGAGCTATTTGCATAACTTGCTCTTGATAAATAATAACACCATAAGTAGGTTCTAAGATATCTTTAAGCTTTGGATGTAAATAATCTGGATCCCTTTTTCCATGTTTACAATCATTGTAAATTGGTATGTTGCTCATTGGACCAGGCCTATATAAGGCTACTAAAGCAATAATATCTTCTAATCTATTTGGTTTCATATTTATCAAAGCATCTTTCATTCCTGAACTTTCCAGTTGAAATAATCCAACTGTTTTACCTTGTGATAGTAATTTAAAAACATTTGAATCCTCATAATTTATATTTTGTATATCAAAATTTTTATTTGCTTTTTCTTTTATAATTTTTTGCGTCTTATTAATAACTGTGAGTGTTTTTAATCCTAGGAAATCAAATTTAACTAACCCAGCATTTTCAGCTGAATACATATCAAATTGTGTGGAAGGTAATAATAGATTTGATGATTGATCTTTATACAGAGGGACAATTGTATTTAATTTTTTATCAGCAATTACAACACCTGCGGCATGAGTAGCAAAATTTCTATTTAATCCTTCGAGTTGCAAGGATAAATCAACAAGTTTTTTTACTCTGTTATCTTCTTTAATTAACTTTTGTAGACGAGGTTCTGAATTAATACATTCTTGAAGTTTCATAGGTCTAGAAGGATCAAATGGTATCATTTTACAAATTGAGTCAACAAAACCGTAAGGTAATCCAAGCACTCTACCAACGTCTCTTATAACCATTCGCGCTTTAAGTTTTCCAAATGTTATAATGTGGGCAACACTATTTTTATATTTAGTATTTAAATAATTAAAAACCAGATCCCTTTTTTCTTCACAAAAATCTATATCAAAATCTGGCATAGAGATTCGATCAGGATTTAAAAACCTTTCAAATATTAAATTGAATTTTATAGGATCAATATCTGTAATAGATAAACACCAAGCAACGAGAGATCCTGCACCAGATCCTCTACCTGGACCAACTGGTATATCATTATTTTTTGACCATTTGATATAATCTGAAACTATTAAAAAATAACTTGAATATTTCATTTGATTTATAATCTTAATTTCATGAATTAAACGATTTTTATAGAGATCATAAATATTTTCGTTATTTTCATTTTTATTTTTATTAATTAAATTCTTCTCAAATTTTTCGTTAAGACCTTTAAAGGCTTCAATTTCTAAAATTTTTTCAGAACTTTTATCACTATTTGATATAATTTCTGGCAATAGAGGTTTGGAGTTTTTAGTTTTGAAGCTACATTTATATGGTAAATAATAATTATTTAATAATGCTTCTGGTAAATCAGAAAATAAATCAAACATTTCATTATCTGATTTTAAGTTATGATCTCTAGATAATTTTTCTCTACTTTTATCATTTACATAAGTTTTATTTTTTATACATAATAAAGCATCATGTGCTTCATACATGGTTTTATCAATATAAAATACTTCATGTGTTGCAATTATGGGTAATTTAAGTTCATTAGATTTAACTAAATTAAATTGTTCCAATTGTTTTGCGTTGGAATTCTTATGTCGTTGAATTTCAATATAAAAATCGTTTTGGAAGCTCTTATTTAAAAGAGCATACAATTCATTGATATATTGTAATTTATTTTTTTTAAGAAGATTATTAGATAATGAATTAAAAGAACCAGATAAAATAATAATTCCATTTGGATTATTTAACAAATCTTGAATATCGCAACAAGGGACTGTGTCTTCTAAATTATTTAAATAAGAATCTGATGATAATTTTAGAATAGTTTCATAGCCTTTATGATTTTTTGCTATAATAGGTATTGCTCCAATTTCATTTTTAAATTTAAAATTAATTTGTGTACCAATAATAGGTTGTGTTCCAGCTTTTGATATTTCCTCAGAAAATTCTAAAGCACCACATAAATTATTTGTATCAGATAAACCAATAGATTTAATTTTATTTTCTTTACAAAAATTTTTAAGATCATCAATTTTAACAGCACCCTCACAAATAGAATATTGTGTATGAATTTTTAAATGATTAAAATTTTGATTATTTTCTTGCATGAGTAGATTTTAACTTACCATTAATTAGCTGTAATCTACAATCGGCTAAATTAGCGAAATATCTATTATGAGTTGCATATATTATTATTCTATCTTTAGATTTTAAATTAAATAATATGTTAAAAAATTGTTTAGCAGTTTTGTGATCTAAATTTCCAGAAGGTTCATCTGCGATAACTACATTTGGTGAATTTATTAGTGCTCTAGCAATTGCGATTCGCTGGTTCTCGCCTCCTGACAATTCAGATGGAAAATGATCAGAGCGATTATTTAATTTTAATTTACTTAATAATATTTCAGCTAATTTTAAACTCTCATAATATGATTTACCATTTGCTATACCAGAAAGATAAATATTTTCTTTAGCTGTAAAATCATTTAACAAATTTTTCTCTTGATAAATAATTCCAAAGTTATTTGATCTTAATTTGTCATTAACTTTACTTTCATTAAAATTAATCTTTTTTTTTTTAAAAAATATATTTCCTCTTGATGGTCGATCTATTAATGACAATATATTTAGTAGCGTTGATTTACCTGACCCTGATGGTCCAACTAAGGAATATATTTTTCCTCTTTTAAATTTGTAACTTAAATTTTTTAATACATAAACTTTTTTTTGATTATAATAAATTTTACTTAAGTTTTTTAATTCAATAAAATTATTCATATTTTAAAGACTTAATTGCGTCTAATTTTGAAGCTTTGATTGCAGGATATACAGAAACTAAGCATGTTATAATTATTGAAAATAAGCCAATTAAAAAAATTGACAAACTATCTATCTGTGAAGGCATTTTACTTAAAAAATAAATTTCTTCAGGAAATAAACTTATATTAAAAAGATTGCTAATTAATAATCTTATACTTTCGATATTTAATGAAAACATTATACCAATTATTATTCCAGTTAATGTTGAAAAAGTACCTATAAGAAATCCAACTAAAAAGAATATTTTAGCTATTGAATTGTTTGATACGCCAATTGTTTTTAAAATTGCAATATCTCGTGTTTTATTTTTTACTAAAATAGTTAAGCCTGAAATAATATTAAAAGCCGCAATTAAAATTATTAATGATAGAATTATAAACATAACATTTCTCTCAACTTTTAGTGCAGAAAATAAGGACTGATTGAGATCTGCCCATGAACTTAATAAATTATCTTTATAAATATTTTGGAATATTTTTTTTTTACTCTCTATATTATTAGGATTATTTAAAAAAACTTCTAAATATCTATTTTGTTTGTCTAAATCAAAAAAATCTTCTAAATCATTTAAATTTAAAAATGCTATATTTATGTCAAATTCATTTATTTCACTTTCAAAAATAGACTCAACTATAAAAGATTTTTGTCTTGGTAAACTGCCTGCTATTGACATAATATTTGTTGGTGAAATTACACTTACTTTATCTCCTATATCAACATTCAATAAAAAACTTAGCTCTCTACCAATTGAAATGTGATTATATGAAATATTTTTATTTCCAAAAAAATTTTCATTATTTACTACTTTTAATTTTTTAAAATCGTCTCTTAAGTAGCCCCTCAAAATAATACCTTTAGTATAATTATTGTGAATTATAACTGCTTCACCATTATTGCTCAAAAAAAATTGGTCAGATATTTCTATTATCAAGTCGTTTCTTAATTCATTTAGATTAATTGGATTTTGATTGGGGAATATTTTTAGATGTGGATTAAATCCATTAATTTTATTAATTAATTCTGTCCTAAATCCATTCATAACAGACATAACCACAATTAATACTGCAACGCCAAGACTTATGCCCAAAAATGAAAAAGTAGAAATTATGTTAATAAATCCATCTTTTTTTTTTGTAAACAGATATCTGATTGCTATCTTTCTTTCTAAAAGTGTAATCAATTTATTTTTTTACTTTTTAATATTTTAATTATATTTTCTAATGAAATGTATTTTGGCTCTTCGTTAATTTCTTTAAACTCAATTTTTTGTTGATTAAAATTATTACCAATGATTATTTGAAATGGAATTCCTAGTAAATTAAATTTTTTAATTTTAGATGATAGATTTTCTTCTGTATCATCAATCAAAACATCAATTTTATTTTCTATTAGTGCATTATAAATATTATTTGCTTTTTCTAAGTTTAAGTTGTCATTTTTATTTATAATTGGAAGAATACAACAATCATATGGCGAAACTGTCATAGGCCACTTCATGATTTCTTTAGTATCATCATATTTAGCCTCAATTATTGCTCCTACTAACCTTGAAACACCTATTCCATAAGATCCCATTTTAACAAATTCTTTTTTTCCATTAAAATCAACACTAGCATTCATCGATTTGGAATATTTATCTCCAAAATAAAAAATATGTCCAACCTCAATACCTTTTGTTTGTAGTCTAAAATTTTCTGGTACATTTGTTTCAAATTTTACCTTATTAAACTTTTCATCAGTTACAGAGTAAAATTTATCATAATCATTTCTTAGTTTAATTAGTGAATTTTTATCTATTGTTGTTTTTGTGCTATCTACTTCAAATATTCTTTTGTCTGTAAAAATCTTACTTTCACCTGTGTCAGCCAAAATAATAAACTCATGTGAAAGATTACCACCAATAGGACCTGTATCTGCAGCCATTGGAATTGCTGAAAGTTCCATTCTTTTAAATGTGTTTAAATAAGAAATAAAAAATTTATTATATGAGTAATTTGCCTCTTCATCTGAAATATCAAATGAATAAGCATCTTTCATATAAAATTCTCTACACCTCATTATTCCAAATCTGGGTCTTAATTCATCTCTAAATTTCCATTGAATATGATACAATAATTGTGGCAATGATTTGTAAGATTTAATTGAAGATCTAAATATTTCTGTAACTAATTCTTCATTTGTTGGTCCATACAACATTTCTCTATTTTGACGGTCTTTAAATCTTAACATTTCTTCACCATAATCTTCATACCTTCCACTTTCTTTCCAGATTTCACTGGATTGAATTGTGGGCATCAATATTTCTTGCACACCCACCCTATTTTGCTCTTCACGTACTATATTCTCAATTTTTTTCATAACTTTAAAACCTAAAGGGAGCCATGAATATATTCCTGCGGAGGATTGCTTTATCATGCCAGTTCTCAACATTAATTTATGTGATTTAATTTTTGCCTCAGTAGGATTATTTTTAAGTATTGGAATAAAAGATTTTGAAAAATACATATCTTAAATTATATCAAAAAATTTCTTAGGTTAAGATAATTATATTGCACTAAATAATACAATATTAAAAATATCACAGTCGATAATACTGTAGTATATATAAATTTTTTGATTATTTTAGGATTCTCAGGAGATCCTGGGTCTTCACCTTCAATTTTTATAATTTTATTTCTATTTACATCTATTGGTAACAATGAAAAAAACACAATCCACCAAATTATTACATAAATTACAATTGATCCTGTTATTCCCAATTTAAATCCTAATCAGTTTAATACTAGTTAAAGGTTTTTTACCCGTAATTTCTTTAGTAATTTTTCTACAAGATATTTTAATTGCATCTATAATATTATCTTTTTGGCTTTGGTTATTTAAAGAAAATGTTCTAGCTGTTTTTTCAATTATATTCTCTAATTCATACATATAATCTTGGTCGTTATCAATTGGTAAACCGCTATAATTTAAAATTGGTTTATTATGAATATTACCTTTTGGAGTGATTAAAATAGTAACATCAAGAATTCCATTTGCAGAAATGTTCCTTCTTTCTTTAATGGATCGAGCATCTTCTTCAACAGGTATATTACCGTCTACATATAGACGTCCGCTTGGAGCTTTGTCAAAAACTTCAGGCTTATCACCCGGAGATAATTTAACAATATCTCCATTTTCTACTCTAACTGTAGAAGGTATCTGCATTTCTTTTGCAAAATTTATATGTTCAATCATATGTCTATGTTCTCCATGAACGGGGATAATTGATTTTGGTCTAACCCAATTATACATGTCTTTTAAATCTTCTCTATTTGGATGTCCTGAAACATGAATAAATTCATTTTCCTCTGAAATTACTTCTATACCTTCTCTTACAAGTTGATTATGCAATTTATAAAGTTTTTTCTCATTTCCTGGAATTATTTTTGATGAAAAAATGACTGCATCATTTCTTTCAATAAAAACATCTGGATGTGTATAATTTGCAATTCTCATCATTGCTCCCATTGGTTCACCTTGGCTACCTGTACAAAGATAAATTATTTTTTCACGTCCAATATTTTTCGCATCTCTTGAATCGATTGGATCTATTACATTTTTTAAATAACCACATTCCCTTGCTGCTTTAAAAATTCGGTGCATAGATCTTCCCACAAGGGCAATTTGTCTTCCAGTTTTCTCTGCACAGTAAAATACACTTTCCATTCTCGCAACATTCGATGCAAAAGATGTTACGATAATTCTTTTATTTAATCTTTCAATTATTTTTAACATATTTTTTCTTACATCCATTTCTGAACCCGACCTACCCATACTAAATACATTAGTTGAGTCACACACCATGGCGAGAACACCTTCATCTCCAATTTTTTTCAATTTATCCTCGTCAATTTTATTACCTATAAGAGGGTTGGGATCACATTTCCAATCTCCTGTATGAAGGACAGTTCCTAAAGGAGTTTTTATTTTTAATCCGTTTGGTTCAAGAATTGAATGGGTTAATGTTACGAACTCAATTTCAAATAAACCAAGATTTAATTTTCCATTTAATTCAACAATTTTTAAATTTGAAGTTATATCTATTTTCTTTTCTTTAAATTTTTCTCTAACAAGAACTGCAGTAAAAGGAGTGGCATAAATATTACATTTAATTTTTGGCCAAATATGTGCAATAGCACCTATGTGATCTTCATGTGCATGCGTTAATATAATTCCTAAAACATCCTCCTTTTTGTCAACAATAAAGCCAGGATCTGGATATATAAGATCAATACCTGGAATACTGTCATCCGCAAATGTGACTCCAACATCAACTATAATCCATTTTTGATTTTCGGGCTTACCGTATGCATATAGATTGAGATTCATTCCTATTTCACCTGATCCGCCTAGTGGGCAAAATAATAATTCTTCTTTCATAATTATAATAAATTTTTTGTTATCTTAATAATTCCATTTATCGTCAAATCTTTATCAACAACAGATTTAGTGTTAATAGAATTTTTATACAAATCTGCAAGACCGCCAGTTAAAATTATCTTAAAACTAGATTTAGTCTGTCTTTTAATTAATTTTATCATATTGTCAATTAATCCAGCATATCCCCAATAAAAACCTGATCTTACAGCTTCATTGGTATTCTTGCCTACTACATATGATATTTTTTTTAAATTAATTTCTGGAATTAAAGAGGCTTTAGAAACTAATGTATTTAAGGATAAGTTAATACCTGGAGAAATTATACCTCCTAAATATTTTTTTTTCATTATTACATCAAAAGTAGTTGCTGTACCAAAATCGATAATAATATAGTTATTTTTTCCGTCTATAGCGCCAATCGAATTTGCCAATCTATCAGATCCAACTTGTTTTTTATTTACTCTTATGTCTATTAATTTATCTAATTTTAATTTTTTAATTTCTTTTGTATTTATATTTAGTTTAGATCTAAAAAAAAATGAAAGTTTTTTATATATATTTGGAACAACACTACTAAATATAATATACTTAATATTATTTTTTTCTTTTAAAAAATATTTAAGTTTAACTTCGATTTTATTTTTACTTATTTCACTTGTTTTAATAATTATTTTTTTTTTAATTTTAAGATTTTCTCCTACCAGACAAATTTTTACTTCAGAATTACCAATATCACCAATTATATTCATTTAATTTTATCTAAATAGTTTTCGAAATTAATCTTAATTTCATTAGAAATTTTAGGGTTAGATATTTTTTTTTTTGTAAATGAATTTATGTAAGTGGTTGGGTAACCGATTATATTAGGGCTATGATTAATGTTCACACCAATTCCTATAATTGCAAATTTATTATTTTTAAAAAATACTATTTCCTGTAAAATGCCACAAACTTTTCTATTATTTATTAGTAAATCATTCGGTTTTTTTATTTTAATTTTTTTTTGCATTAGTTTAATCAAAGAATTTTTAACTATTTGGCAGCTTATAAAGGTTAACTTTTTTAAACTTATTCTTTTATTTAAACTAAAGAAAATTGACATAAATAGGTTATTAGTAATAGATATCCATTTTTTTCCATATCTTCCTCTACCTTTTGTTTGATTTTTAGCAATAATAATTCCTGAAGGAATTCCTTTTTTTATTTTTTTTATAGCTATATCATTTGTGCTAGTTACAGATTTAAAAGTATATTTTTTAAGTTTCATTAAATTAAGTTAATTCTAGAAACTACTTCAATAAGTATTCCTGGATATATAAAGTAAAGTATTAAAATTCCAGTTGAAATAGCTAAAGTAAATTTTAATCCAATATTATGATCTTTTTCAAATATTTCATTTGGTTTATCAAAATAAATTATTTTAATTAATCTTAAATAATAAAATGCAGCCACAACAGTTGATAAAAGTCCTATTATAGCTAAAAAATACATTGATTGTTCAATGACAGCCATAAATATATAAAATTTTGCAAAGAAACCTGCTAATGGTGGAATGCCTGCTAATGAAAATAATACAATAAGTAATGCGATTGAAAGTATCGGATGATTTGAGGATAATCCTGATAAATCCTCAATTTTTTCATAAAAAATATTTTTTTTTCTCAACATAAATAAGCATGAGAAAAAGGCTAAGGTCATTGCTAAATATATTGAAATATATATTACTGAACTTTGAATTCCTTGATTAGTTCCTGACGCTAATCCAGCAAGAGCATAACCCATATGTCCAATTGAGCTGTATGCTATTAGTCTTTTCAAATTAAATTGGCCTATGGCTGCAACTGCACCAAAAATCATAGAAGCAATTGAAATAAATACAAGTATAGTTTGCCATTGATCAATTAAATTTACAAATGGTGTATATAAAAATCTAATAAAGACTGTTAATGCAGCTACTTTAGGCAATGCTGCAAAAAATAAAGTAACAGATGTTGGGGACCCTTGATAAACATCAGGTGCCCACATATGAAAAGGGACTGCAGATATTTTAAATGCTAGACCTACAATTATGAATACTAGACCAAAAATTACTCCATATTCTATATTTAAAGACGTATTAGATATAAGGTTAAAGTTAGTAGAGCCTGAAAAACCATAAACTAATGAACAACCATATAATAAGAGACCTGAAGACAAAGCACTTAGTACAAAGTATTTTAAACCAGATTCAGAAGATAATACATTATCCCTATTAAATGATGCTAAAACATATAAAGCAAGAGACTGGAGTTCCAAACCTAAATAAAAAACAATTAGATCATTTGAACTTATCATAACCATCATACCAAGAATTGAACTTAAAATTAATATTGGATATTCAATCTTTAAAATATTTAGCGATTTAAGGTACGTGAATGAAGAAATCATTATAAATATTGATGAAATTATAGTTAGAGATTTCATAAAAGTTGATAAATTGTCAATTTTATAACTTTGATTAAAAATAAGTGTTTCATTTATAGAAAATAAATTTACAACTAGAGCTAAAAGTATAATTAAAGTCATTGTTGACAAATTATAAATTAATTTTTCACTATTTTTTTTAAACACACCTAGCATTAATAAAAACATTATTGAAAGTGATAAAAAAATTTCTGGGAAGATTAAATCTAAATTTATCATAATTTTCCTGCTGTATATATATTTAAATTCGAATTAAATAAGTTTATTAAACTCTCAACAGAAGCAGATGTTGTACTTAATAAAGGATCTGGATAAAATCCAAAAATTATTGATGTAAATGCAAGTAAAGATAAAATAATCATTTCAGATTTATTTAAATCTTTAAGTTTATTAATTTCTGAATTCGATATCTCTCCAAAGACTATTCTTCTATAAAGCCATAGCATATATGCAGCACCTAAAATAACACCTAAACTAGCAATAGTAGCTACTAAAAAATTTACTTTAAAAGTCCCAAGTAAAATCAAAAATTCACCTACAAATCCAGTTGTTCCTGGTAAACCAAGTGAGCCCAAAGTAAAAACCATAAATACAATTGCGTATCTTGGCATTACTGAAACTAAGCCTCCATATTTACTTATTTCTCTTGTATGCATTCTCTCATAAACTACACCAACACATAAAAATAGTGCTGCAGAAATTATTCCATGGCTTATCATTTGAAATATACTTCCCTCTATTCCCTCAGGTGTCATTGTAAATATTCCCATTGTTACAAAGCCCATATGAGCGACGGAAGAATATGCAATAAGTTTTTTCATATCTTCCTGCATTAAAGCAACTAAAGAGGTATAAATGATAGCAATTAAACTTAGACCAAAAACAAGAGGCACAAAAAATTCAGAAGCAATTGGAAAGAGGCCAACAGAAAACCTTATAAAACCATAACCTGCCATTTTTAATAAAATAGCAGCAAGTAATACAGATCCTGCCGTAGGCGCTTCTACATGTGCATCTGGAAGCCAAGTATGAACGGGCCACATTGGAGTTTTTACAGCGAAAGAACTAAAAAAAGCTAACCATAAAAGATTTTGAAATTTTGGATTTATTCCAATTTGATAAAGTTCAACTACATCTGTCGTACCAGTCATCCAGTATATAGTTATTATTGCAACTAACATTAGTACTGATCCTAGTAAAGTATATAGAAAGAATTTGAATGCAGAGTAAACTCTTCTTTCACCACCCCAAATACCAATAATTAAGAACATAGGAATTAATCCTGCCTCAAAAAATAAATAAAATATAACTAAATCTAGAGAACAAAAAACTCCAATCATCATTGTTTCCATAAAAAGTATCGCTACAAGAAAATCTTTTAGTCTATATTTAATTGTAGAATTTACTGAAATAATACATAAAGGAGTTATGAAAGTTGTTAAAATAATAAATAAAACTGATATTCCATCAATTCCTACTTTGTAATTAATAAAATCTTTTAACCAAACTCTTTGTTCAACAAATTGAAAACCTGAAGAATTTTTATCAAACTCATACCAAAGATATAAAGACAAAACAAAATTAGCCAAAGAAACAAATAAAGAAATATATTTTGCTGCATTATAATTTGAAGAAGATCTGCCAAATAAGATAAATATTGCTCCAATAGTTGGAAGAATTATTATTGAAGATAAAATAGGAAAATCCATTATTTAATTATTATAATTGTTAATATTAATGAAAAACCAATAAGCATAACAAATGCATATTGATATATAAAACCTGTTTGAAATTTTGTGGCCTTTATTGAAAAATATTTAAATAAATTTGATAAACCATCAGGACCAAATCTATCAATAACTAAACCATCTATTTTTTTCCAAAAATATTTTCCTAAAATTTTAGATGACTTAACAAATAAAATTTCATACAACTCATCAAAATACCATTTATTTTTAAGAAATAAGTAAACTGGTCTATTTGAGTTTACCAAGCCATTTATGAATGATTTATTTTTTAAAAAAATATAATAACTAAATGGTATTGAGATTGTTACTAATACTGGTGTTAGATATAATATATATTTTGGAGGATGTTCTGCTGATAGAGGTTCCAAAAAGAAAATTGATCCGTCCCAAAAATTAATAAAATTTCCATGTCCAATAAATAAATCCTTAAAGATAAAACCAGACAATATTGATCCAATTGCTAAGATAATTAACGGCAATAGCATTACCAATGGTGACTCATGCACGCTTGATATTGATTGATTTTTGTTATTATAATTTCCATGAAATGTTTTAAATATTAATCTCCATGAATAAACCGAGGTTAAAACTGCTGTGAATATACCTATAGCACAAGCATAGTATCCTACTGTATTTCCTTTTAAGTAAGCAAATTCAATTATTAAATCTTTAGAATAAAATCCAGATAAAAAAGGAAATCCAGTCAAAGCAAGAGTACCAATTATCATAAAAGAATATGTGTATGGCAAATGTTTATATACGCCTCCCATTTTTTTAATATCTTGCTCATCTTTAAAAGAATGAATGATTGAACCTGCTCCTAAGAATAATAAAGCTTTAAAAAAAGCATGTGTAAAAAGGTGAAACATTGCAATATTATAAGCGCCAACACCTGTAGCAAAAAACATATAGCCTAATTGACTACATGTCGAATATGCAATTATTTTTTTAATGTCATCTTGTACTAATGCAATTGAAGCAGCAAACAAGGCTGTGGACATCCCAATAATAGTTATGAAATTTAATATTATTGGAGAGTATTCATAAATTGGAGAGCATCTAACAACTAAAAATACACCTGCGGTAACCATAGTGGCTGCGTGAATAAGAGCTGAAACAGGTGTTGGTCCTTCCATAGCATCAGGTAACCAGGTATGTAAAAAAATCTGTGCAGACTTTCCCATGGCTCCAATAAACAATAGAAAACAAATTAAATTAATTGAGTTAAATTCTAAACCTAAAAATTTTAAATTATTATCTTCATATAAGACTACTTGATTGAAAACCTGTTCGTAATTAACTGTTCCAAAAATATAAAATATCAAAAATATACCAAGGGCAAAACCAAAATCTCCAACCCTATTAACTATAAATGCTTTAATTGCAGCTGAATTAGCAGATGGTTTTTTAAACCAAAATCCAATTAAAAAATAAGAACAAAGACCCACACCTTCCCATCCAAAAAACAATTGTAGAAAATTATCTGAAGTTACCAGTACTAACATTGCAAAGGTAAACAATGATAGATAAGACATAAATCTTGGTTGGTGAGGATCGTGTGACATGTAGCCTATTGAATAAATATGAACTATTGCTGAGACTAAAGTAACTACTACAAGCATAATTGCAGATAATTGATCAATTTTAATCGACCAATTTACATCCAAAAGGCCTGAAGAAATCCACTTGGCAATTATAACATTACTTGAGTATCCATTAATTATTACGTCATAGAATAGATAAATTGATAATAGTGCTGCTATAGAAACAAATAAACTTGTGGTTATCTGAGATGCTTTATTTCCTATTTTTTTTCCAAAAAAACCTGAAATTATTGAGGCAAATAAAGGTAAAAAAATTATTAATTTTTCCATACTAACCTTTTAATTTTTCAATTTCCTCAACTCTAATTGTTCCTGTATTTCTAAAATAAACTACAATAATTGCTAAACCAATAGCTGCTTCAGCTGCAGCTACAGTCAAAATAAATAGTGTAAAGATTTGTCCACTTAAATCATTTATAAATATAGAAAATGATACTAAATTAATATTTACTGCTAAAAGTATTAGCTCGATACTCATTAAAAGAACAATCACATTTTTTCTATTAAGAAAAATTCCAATTAAGCCAATAGTAAATATTATTGCCCCAAGACTTAAATAGTGACCTAGTCCAATTTCAAACATCAATTTTCACTCCCTTGTTATTTGGTACATCAACAACTTTGACACCATCTTTTCTTTCTCTTGAAATTTGTTTTACATAGCTTTGTCTTTTTAAGCCAGCACGTTGTCGAAAAGTTAAAACTATAGCTCCAATCATTGCTACTAACAAAATCATTCCTGACAACTGAAATAAATGAATATAATCTGTATATAAAATATTTCCTATAGAATGGGTATTTGAAATATTTTCAGATATAGTAATTGAGGATGAATTTAATATGTCAGGTTTATACTTCCAACCTCCTACTACAATTAATAGTTCAAAAAAAATAATCAAACTAACTATTAATCCTAATGGAATATGGGAACTACTTTTTGATGAACCAAACCATTGATTTTTTTGCTGAGCAACATTTAACATCATTACTACAAATAAAAATAAAACTGCAACGGCACCTACATAAACAATCAACATAATCATTCCTAAAAATTCTGCACCTATCATGATGAACAAACATGAAATACTTATAAAATCTAATATAAGAAAAAAAACAGAATGTACTGTGTTTCTAGCTGCTGTAACCATAATGGCTGAAACAATTGCAATGAATGCAAATAAATAAAAAAAAACAGCGTGAGCTATCATTACTATCTATAAGGGTTATCTGCTTTTATGTTAGCAGCAAGTATATTTTCCCACCTATCTCCATTTTCTAAAAGTTTTTCTTTATTGTAATAAAGCTCTTCTCTTGTTTCTGTAGCAAATTCAAAATTTGGTCCCTGAACAATTGCATCTACTGGACATGACTCTTCGCACAATCCACAATATATACACTTTAACATGTCAATATCATATCTAGTAGTTTTTCTGCTGCCATCTTCTCTCTCTGATGACTCTATTGTTATTGCTTGTGCAGGACAAACTGCTTCACAAAGTTTGCAGGCTATGCATCTTTCTTCACCATTAGGATATCTTCTTAAAGCATGCTCTCCTCTAGCCCTTGGACTAACCTGACCTTTTTCAAATGGATAATTTATAGTTTTTTTTGATTTAAATACTTCTTTAATTGCAATTAATAAACCTGAGATAAAGTCTATCATAAATATAGTTTTAAATAATCTACTTAATTTCATATTTGCTCCGGTAGTAAATCAAAATAAAGTAAATAACCTGCAGTTAATACAACCCAAATTAATGATAATGGTAAAAATATCTTCCATCCTAATTTCATTAATTGATCATACCTATATCTTGGAACAATAGCTTTAACTAATGCGAAAAGTATAAATAAAAATAATATCTTAAATATTAACCAAACTGGAGAAGGAACAATTGATAAAGCTTCAATCTCTAATGGAGGTAGCCATCCACCTAAAAATAGTATGGAAGCCATTGCACACATTAACAGAATATTTGCATATTCACCTAACCAAAACATAGCATACATCATTCCCGAATATTCTGTTTGATATCCAGCAACTAATTCAGCTTCAGCTTCAGGTAAATCAAATGGTGGTCTATTTGTTTCTGCTAAAGCTGAGATAAAGAAAATCACAAACATTGGAAATAATGGAAGTACAAACCACATATTTTGTTGTGCTAAAACTATATCATTTAAATTTAGAGAACCCACACATAACAAAACGTTAATAATTATAACACCGATAGAAACTTCATAAGATACCATTTGTGCAGCCGACCTTATTGCTCCAAGGAAAGGGTACTTTGAATTTGAGGCCCATCCACCCATAATTATTCCATAAACACCTAAGGAGGAAATAGCAAATAAATATAAAATTCCAACATTAATATCAGCTAGAACTAAATTTTCACTAAAAGGTATAACTGCCCATGCCACTAGTGCTAATGTCATAGTAATTATTGGAGCTAATATAAATATAATTTTATTTGAACTAGCGGGAATTATTATTTCTTTAAACATATACTTTAATGCATCTGCTAAAGACTGAAGTAAGCCAAAAGGACCGACTACATTTGGACCTCTTCTTTTTTGGACAAAAGCCCAAACTCTTCTATCAAGCCAAACTATCATTGCTACAGTTACAAGGACAGGAATAAGTAAAAATAAAATTTTATAAATTTCATCAAATAATATGTATAAACTATTCATAACTAACCCTCAGTTCCTGTTTTTTTAAAATTTGAACGTAAGGATCTACATTCCGTCATAGTCTTTGAATTTCTAGCAATAACATTTGAAAAGTAGTAATCAATATTATCAATTAATATTTTTTCATTTATAAAATTAAATTCAGTTTTAATAAATTCTTTTTTTTTATTTTGATTAAGATAATTGAACATATTATCTATAAGTTCACTTTTATTTTTAAATAAAATTTTATTGTGTGTGTAATTTGAAATTTCATTTATTATTTGCCAATCTTCTTTAGCAAGTTCAGTTGGATAAGATGCTTTATACGCTTTTTGAATTTTACCTTCTAGGTTTGTATAGTAGCCATCTTGTTCGGTAAATGCTGCTCCCGGTAAAATTAAATCTGAATTTTTTGCTCCTAAATCACCATGTGAGCCAATGTATACGACAAACATTCCATTTCTATTTATCTCTAAGTTATCCTGACCAATTAAAAAAAGTAAATCAATTGATCCTTCCTGTAATTTTTCTAGTAAAATATTTCTACCATTATTAGAACTAAATAAACTTAAATCATAAGATCCTACTGTAGAAGCGTTCTTTGATAATACGTTTAGCGAATTCCATTCATTGTTAATTTTATTATTTTTAATTAAGAATTTTTTCATTTCTTCAAATATGTATTGACCAGATTTTTGTTTTAATACCGATTGTCCAATAATAATGATTGGTTTAGATGAATTTATAATTGCATCAGATAATTTATTCTTACCCTCAACAATTTCTTTAATTAAATTAGATGAGTTATCTAATATCTCATATGGGTATGTTTGATTACCAATATCATTGGTTGAATAAATTGGTATTTTAGATTTTAAATATGACTTTCTAATTCTAGAATTAAGCATTGTAGCTTCAAATCTAGGATTACAACCAATCATTAAGATTAAGTCTGAATTCTCTATACCTGAAATCCTACTATTAAATCTATAATTTTGTGTATCAGAAAAGTTAACATAATAATTTTCCGATCTTGAGTCTATTAAATTTGATTTTAATACTTTATTAAATAATTCTTTAGCAGCATATGCTGTTTCCATATTTATTAAATCCCCTGTTGAGCAGGCAATTTTATCTTTTTTTGTATTTTCTATTTTTAATTTTAGTATTTCGTATGCTTCATCCCATGAAACTTTTTTAAATTTATTTTCATCTTTAACATAAGGTGTATCAAGTCTTTGATTTTTTAATCCATCACATGCATATCTAGTTTTATCAGAAATCCACTCTTCATTAATATCTTCGTTTATTCTTGGAAGTACTCTTTTTACTTCCCATCCGAAAGTGTCTACCCTAATGTTAGAACCTACAGCATCCATTACATCAATTGACTCAGTTTTTTTTAATTCCCATGGCCTTGCTTCAAATACATATGGTTTTGAGGTTAATGCTCCAACAGGACATAGATCAATGACATTAGCAGATAATTCTGACTCCATTGCTTTTTCAAGATATGTGGTGATTTCCATATTTTCACCTCGACCAATTGCTCCCAATTCAGGTACACCAGCTACTTCTGTCGCAAATCTTATACATCTTGTACAGTGTATGCATCTTGTCATCTGAGTTTTGATTAATGGTCCCATATATTTTTCAGGAACTTGTCTTTTGTTTTCTTTAAATCTTGATTTGTCTACCCCATAAAACATAGATTGATCTTGTAGATCGCATTCTCCTCCCTGATCACAGACAGGACAATCTAATGGATGATTGACTAACAAAAATTCCATTACGCCTTTTCTTGCTTTCTCAACCATGCTTGTATTTGTTTTGATATTCATTCCTTCTGCAACAGGCATAGCACAAGATGCAACAGGTTTGGGTGATTTCTCGATTTCAACTAAACACATTCTGCAGTTTCCTGCTATTGATAGTTTTTCGTGATAACAAAATCTTGGTATCTCGTATCCTGCTTGTTCACACGCTTGAAGTACAGTAAGCCCATCCTCTACTTCTATTTCTCTATCATTGACTTTTAATTTAAGCATTCTTTTTTTCTAACAAATGTTGGTCGACTAAATATGGATTTTTTTGGCCAGTGTTTACTAATGGGTTAAAGTTATTTCTCTCCTCAATTTCTTTTTTAAAATGTCTTAGTAAGCCTTGAACTGGCCATGAAGAACCTTCACCAAAAGCACATATAGTGTGTCCCTCGATTTGTTTTGTAACATCCATCAACATATCAACCTCTTCTCTTGATGCTTCGCCTTTAGCCATTCTTTCTAACATTCTCCACATCCATCCTGAACCTTCTCTACAAGGTGTACATTGTCCACAACTTTCATGTTTATAAAATCTAGCAATTCTAGCCATACATTTAATAATGTCTTGATCGTTATTTATTACTACTATACCTGCGGTCCCAAGACCTGTTTTATTTTCTACACATGAGTCAAAATCCATTTTAATTGTATCACAAATATGTTTTGGCAATAAAGGCATGGAAGAACCACCTGGTATCACAGCTTTCAGGTTATCCCAGCCACCTTCTACTCCTCCGGCATGTTTTTCTATAAGATCTTTTAAAGGAACTCCCATTTCTTCTTCAACATTACATGGGTTATTCACATTTCCAGATATACAATAAATTTTAGTTCCTGTATTTCTTTCTCTACCTAGAGATGAAAACCAATTTGCACCTCTTTTAAGTATTGTAGGGACAACTGCAATAGTTTCTACATTATTAATAATCGTTGGACATCCATACAATCCTATTAGTGCTGGAAAAGGTGGTTTTAGTCTTGGTTGTCCTTTTTTACCTTCCAAGCTTTCCAGTAATGCAGTTTCTTCACCACAAATATATGCTCCTGCACCATAATGTATATAAATATCTAAATCCCAGCCTGTACCTGATGAATTTTTTCCAATTAGTCCATCTTTGTAAGCTTCGTCAATTGCACTTTGAAGTTTTGCACCCTCGTTCACGTATTCTCCTCTTATATAGATGTAACAAACATGGGCATTTACTGCATAAGATGCAATTAGACATCCTTCAATAAGTTTGTGAGGTTCAAATCTCAAAATATCTCTATCTTTACAAGTTCCAGGTTCTGATTCATCAGCATTAATAACTAAATAATGAGGTCTAGATCCAAGTACTTTTGGAGCAAATGACCATTTTACACCTGTTGGAAAGCCAGCTCCGCCTCTTCCACGAAGCTGAGAGTCTTTAATTTCATTAATTATCCATTCCCTTCCTTTTTTACAAATTTCTTTTGTATTAGACCAATCTCCTCTATCCATTGCAGACTTAAGATCAGAGCCAAAGTCATTGTACAAATTTTTAAAAATTCTATCTTTATCTTCAAGCATTTTTACTATCCATTAATGTAATTCTGTTCTTCTCTGGCTCTGAGCTTTTTCTTCCTCTAAATGAACCTGGCTGAATTTTTTGACCCTTTTTTATATTTTCAATTATAGTTTCTAATTTTTTTTCATCAAGATCTTCAAAATATTCATCATTAATTTGAATCATAGGTGCATTTACACATGCACCAAGGCACTCAACTTCCATCCAAGAAATCTTGCTATCAGGCGTTAATTCATTTTCATTTTTAGAGATTTTATTTTTGCAAACATTAACGAGTTTGTAAGCTCCTCTAAGCATACATGGTGTGGTTGTACAAACTTGAAAAAAATATTCACCAACTGGTGCCAAGTTATACATTGTATAAAATGTAGCAACTTCATATACTTTTACATATGGCATATCTAAAAATTTAGCAATGTACTTCATTGCAGATAAAGGTATCCAATTATTATTTTGTCTTTGTGCTAAATATAAAAAAGCCATTACCGCACTTTGCTGTTTTCCCTCTGGATAATTAGAAATAATTCTTTTTGCTAATTCGAGACTTGTTTTATTAAATTCAAAGATATCTGGCTGATTTTTCGAAATTTTTTTTAAACTCATCTATCAACTTCCCCAAAAACTATATCCATAGAACCTAGTACTGCAGGCACATCTGCTAACATATGACCCTTAATTAAATAATCCATTGCTTGTAAATGTGAAAAGCCAGGTGCTCTAATTTTGCATTTATAGGGTTTATTTGATCCATCAGAAATTAAATATACTCCAAACTCACCTTTTGGTGCTTCTACAGCTTTATAAATTTCATCTTTATTAACTCTATAACCTTCAGTAAATAACTTAAAATGATGAATTAAAGCTTCCATTGAATTTTTTAATTCTTTCTTTGGAGGTGGGGTGACTTTAGCATCTTGTGTTTTTACTGGTCCTTTAGGTAGCTTAACTAAGCATTGATTAATTATATTTACACTTTCCCTCATCTCTTCTATTCTGCATAAATATCTATCATAACAATCTCCATTTTTTCCGATAGGAATTTTAAAGTCTATTTGCTCATAACAATCATAAGGTTGAGATTTTCTTAAATCCCAGGCTATACCAGAACCTCTTAACATAACTCCGGAAAACGAATAATCTAGGGCATCTTGTTTAGTAACAATTCCGATATCAACATTTCTTTGTTTAAATATTCTATTATCAGTAAGCAAAGTTTCTAAATCATCAATTATTTTTGGAAACTCCTGACAAAATTTAGTTATATCTTCATACAAACCTCTAGGTAAATCTTGGTGTACTCCACCTGGTCTAAAATAATTTGCATGAAGTCTTGAACCCGAAACTCTCTCATAAAAACCCATCAATTTTTCTCTTTCTTCAAAGCCCCATAGTGTTGGCGTAAGTGCCCCAACATCCATAGCCTGTGTAGTAACATTTAAAATATGGCTTAATATTCTTCCTATTTCACAAAAAATAACTCTTATAAACTGTCCTCTTATTGGGACTTCCAAATTTAATATTTTTTCTATAGCTAAAGCGAAAGCATGTTCTTGATTCATTGGCGCTACATAATCTAGTCTATCAAAATAAGGAACTGCTTGTGCATATGTCTTATGTTCTATTAATTTTTCAGTTCCTCTATGAAGTAATCCAATGTGAGGATCTGCTTTTTCAACAACTTCACCATCTAGTTCTAATATTAATCTTAGAACACCGTGTGCTGCTGGATGTTGCGGTCCAAAATTAAGGTTTAACGTTTTTTTTTCTTTAGTCATTTTTTTTATTTATTTCTTTTAAGTATTTTGTGCCTTCCCAAGGACTATCGTAATCAAAATTTCTATAATTTTGTTCAAGTTTCACAGGTTCGTAAATAACCTTTTTTGCATCTTCGCTGTATCTAACTTCTTTGTGGCCTGTTAGAGGAAAATCTTTTCTAAGTGGAAATCCTTCAAAATTATAATCTGTAAGTATTCTTCTTAAATCAGGGTGATCTTTAAATTTTATTCCATACATATCAAATACTTCTCTCTCCATCCAATTAGATGATGGAAATATATCTGTAATTGATGGAATTAATTCATTCTCATTAATTGAGTAGCTTAATATTATTCTACTATTAAACTCATGACTTAATAATAAATAAATTAATTTAAATCTTTGATTGTTTTCCGGGTAATCAACAGCAGTTATATCAATTAACTGTCTAAACTTAGTCGAAGCACTATTTTTTAAAAAGACCAGAACTTCTTTAAGATCCTCACTGTCAATATTTAAATATAACTGATTATGCCTTATATAACTTGATTTAATCTTTGTAGTTAATTCAGAGTTAATTTTTTTTTCTAAGTCTGTAATTGTGTTCACTATTTTATCTTTCTATTGAACCTTTGTTTCTAATTTTTTTTTGTAATTGCATTATTCCATATAATAAAGCTTCTGCAGATGGTGGACATCCAGGAACATACACGTCAACTGGCACAACTCTATCACATCCTCTCACAACTGAATAAGAGTAATGGTAATAACCGCCTCCATTAGCACAACTCCCCATGGATATTACATATCTTGGTTCAGGCATTTGGTCATAAACTTTTCTTAAAGCTGGAGCCATCTTATTGGTAAGAGTACCTGCAACAATCATCACATCAGATTGACGTGGTGAAGCTCTTGGTGCCGCACCAAATCTTTCCAAATCATATCTAGGCATTGATGTTTGCATCATTTCAACAGCACAACACGCTAACCCAAAAGTCATCCAATGTAGAGACCCTGTTCTTGCCCAATTTACCAAGTTATCAAATGATGTAGTGATAAAACCTTTTTCACTAAAATCTTTTGCTAATTCTTTAAATTCATCTGGAATTTGTTTTTGTTTTTCCGCAAAGTTCATCTTTTATTCCCAATCCAAAGCTCCTTTTTTCCACTCATAAATAAATCCAATTGTTAGAATAAATAAAAATATCATCATTGATACAAACCCAAATAATCCGATTTTTCCTAACGATATTGCCCAGGGAAAAAGAAATGCGATTTCAAGATCAAATATTATAAACAGAATAGCAACCAAATAAAACCTAACATCAAACTCCATCCTTGAATCGTTAAATGCCTCAAAACCACATTCATAAGTTGACAATTTTTCAGGATCAGGTTTTTTTGGTGAAAATACAAAGTTTATAAAAATAAAACCAATACTTAATATTAAAGCAATAGCTAAAAATATTATTATAGATAGGTATTCGTGTAAAAACTCATATAGCATGAGGTTCATATATATCAGTTTTGGAATAATAAAAGAAGAAGATAGGTCACAGAATGCTTCAAAAGTGGCGGGAGTGACGGGACTCGAACCCGCGGCCTCCTGCGTGACAGGCAGGCGCTCTAACCAACTGAGCTACACCCCCATTTTGGTGGGCAGTAAAGGACTCGAACCTTTGACCCCCTCGGTGTAAACGAGATGCTCTACCAACTGAGCTAACCGCCCTTTACCAAAAACATGTGTTTTATATCTTTTAGTACAATAACGTCAAGTTCTATATTTTGAGTTTTCATTAATGTTATTTTGTCTAGAAATTTCAAATATTTTTGTAAAAGTAAAATAATTATTCTCAAAATTATTAAAATAATCATATTGTTTTTTAAAGCGTTCATAAAATAAATTTTCTTTATTTAATAATTTTTTTAACAAATCAATTAGTTCATTTAAATTACTAAAATTTGAAATTGAATTATTTGCATATAAATTTTTAAAAAAATTTAATTGTTTAGCTTGAATAAGTAATCCACCACTTTCGATAATTTCAACTGATCTAGGATAAATTGGATTATTTCCCCATTTAGATCCGAAATCTAAACAGAGATTTCCATGATAAATTTTTTTAATTTTGGAAATATCATATTCATCACTTAAACAGTTTGATAAATAGTTATTCCATTTATTACCAACAACAATTAAATCTTTATTAAAAATTTCATTTAAATTTAAAATTAAATTTAACCTTAATCTTTCTTTTAATTGTATATAATAATAATGTAATCTAGAGTTAGATAAAAGATTGTACTTATGCCAAAATGTTCTTTCATCAATAATAGAAAATCTGTCCATTATATTTTCTTTCTCGTTATTCCAAATATTGTCTATTAATTTATCGGCTAATGTATTTGTATCACCTATAAAAACAATTTTTGGTTTGCTTTTAATATTAAGGTTACTTGGATAAGCGGGAAAAAAATTAAGAAGATTTTCTTCTTTTCTAACAAAATTTTCTATTACAAAACAATTATTTTTATAAGATTTATATTTTTCTGGAACTTTAATACTTGGACCACCAAACCATATATTTACACCATTTAATTTCAATTGTGGATATGAGTCACAAGATATAAAGGTAAAGTTTTTAAATAATGTTTTAAATAATTTTGTTAAAAAATAAAGTGGATAACCAAAAATATAGTATTTAGGAAAACCACTGAAATCATACATACGATAATTTTTAATTTTTCTAATTTTTATAAAATTATTAAACGATTTTTTTCTATAATTGTATTTAAATATAAAAAAAAAAAATTTATTTTTCATGATATAGATTAATTAGAAGTTTCTGATCCATAACCGTTTTGTTCCATACCTATTGCAAATTTTGAAACAGATAATCTCATTAAGTTATAATTTTGTATTATCCTATGAAACCAAGGTTGTATACTTCTTTCAAATTTTAATTCTAAAATTGTTTTTCCAGCTACACAATCTTTAAAATTATATTTATTTTTCGTATCAAATATACTTGATCCTTTTGATGATTTGAGATCTGTATCGAATGTTAATCTAAATAATAACCCAAATTTATTGATATAGGGTCTTCTATGATAATCAACTAAGATTTTTGGTTCTATTTTTTTTTTAAATGACTCATAAATAAAGTCATTAATTACTTTATTTTTTTTAGAATAGAAATTAAGTAAAAGCATAAGCTTATTCTTATCCAATAAATAATCTAAATGTTTATATAAAATCTGAGTTCTTAATTTATAGGTTTTTTGATTTTTTCTACCTTTCATTTCTAAAAATATTATTGGATTTTTTTTACTACTATTAGAATAGCTTCTGATCCTAAATTTTTTTCTTATTTTTATACCATCTACCTTTTCATAGAAATTTGAATAATCAGGTGTGTCAAAATATAAGGATCTGACAAAATATTTTTTGTTTTTCTTTTTTTCTGCATTGTCATCTAGAACCATAAAATTTTTGATTTCACTTTCAATTTGCTTTGCTTTTTTATGATTTAGTAAAAATTTAAACTCGTATCTTGAAAAGCTTTCTGTTTTATTAATTTTTGACATTTTTAATTTATTTTTTTTAAATGTTTATTTTTATTTATATTTGATATGATTTGATTGTTTATTAATTCTTCATTTATATAACTTTTATTTATTATTACTGATGAGTAACGATCCATTAAAATTGGTTGATCAGAAGAATTAAATTTTTGTTTATTTCTATTCATTAGATTAAACTTTGAATTTGATATACGCGTAAATCCACCATCTCCGTATCTCCAGTTTTTTTTATAGTTATTAATATGAAAATTATTATTTTTAAAAATTAGATTGTTAATTTCTGAGAACGAACCGTCTTTAGTTGCAATACCAATGTTATTATTTTTTAATTCACTATCTTCTACTATTAAAATTGAGTTTTCTCCAACGGATATTGCTTTATCATTAGAGCCATATAATTTTGAATTTTTAATTATTACTGACGACTCCATCAAATCGACAGCATCATTTGTTGAGTCTTTTATATCTAAATTTTTTAAAGAAATATTTTGTGACATATCAATATCAATTGCATCGCCAAATGCATTTGATATTTTTAAATTTTCAACGTTAATATTTTCTGAATAAATTATATGTAATGTATCATCATACTTGTAATTATTTTTAATTATTAAATTTTTAAGTTTTATATTATTAGTTTTGTGTAAAGATAAAGCTGAAATATAATTTATGTTCCCAATGCTGTAATAATTATTGTTGTCAATATTCATATTGCTTTTATTAAAACCACTTCCACCATCAAAAATTAAATTACTTAATATTGAACCTGAGGTTTTTTTACCAAATAAAGCAACAGTGCCCCAATGTTCATTCGATTTAGCACGCTGAAATACAATTGGATTATTTGAGGAACCTTTTGCTAAAACTTTTCCTTTAAAAATAATACTTTTATCTTTATGCAAATTAAAAATAGTTCCTGGTTCAATTATTATATTTTCATTAAATACTTTTGTTTCTTTAATTTCATTAATTCCTGATAGTTTTTTTATTAAAATAGTTTCAGAAGAATTATTAACTGGTAAATTTATTGGTGTACTTGGAATTGAAATAAAATTCCTTTTTTCTAAAACATATGTATTATTATTAAAAATATTCTCAAATTCTATTTTGTAAGGTTTAGATGAGTTACTTGTAACAAATTTAAATCTTGTATTCGGAGTAATTAGTGTTGTTTGTGAAGCATAATTTGTTGAATTCTTAAAATCTAACCTGTTTGCATAAAAGCTGTATGGAATAAAAAAATGGTCATTATTTTTTTTAAATTTAAGATCTTTTTCATATTCGTCTAATTTATTATTTTCATTAAGATCAATAAATATAGCCTCTGGTGCATTTTCTTTAAAATAAATTTTTAAATTAGACAATGGTAAATCATTTTTTACTGAAATTTCAAAACCATCTCTAACAAGTTTCCATGCTCCTTTTGGTTTAGATTTTAAATATAAATTAATACTATCCAAATATTCCTGATATTCATTTAAAAAAATTAATCTTTCTTTATTTTTATTTCTATCAACAAAATTTTTATTTAGAACTATTTTTATTAAATTTAAGAAATTGAAATTTTCAATTAAAACTTCAACATCTCTTTTTTCAGAAATGACAAGTTTCTTTTCTAGAATTTTATGATTGTTAATTAACTCATTTATTATATTTGAATTTAAAATATCATTTAATTTTTGAAGTTTTAGTTGTTGGAATTTACTTGATTTATTTAGTAGCAAAATCAAGTCATTTGAAGCATGGCTTAATTTATAATCTGTTGTTTTAATGTCTCCAATTAATGGATCGTAAGGTATAGGTATAAGATATCCTGACCAAGGATCTACAATAAATCTTATATTATGTGAATTATCATTGTGAAAATTTTGAGTTAAAATTTGATAAGCGTTAAACAAAGCCCAATTATCTATGCCGATTGAATCATATAGATCATTGAATTTTTTTTTATCTTCGTTACTTATTGAAATCAGTTCTAAAAAAAATTCTAAATCTGATTTATCATTTTCCTCAGCTTGATTAAATATTGCACTTTTCGAAGTTGCTCCTGGACTATTAAAAATATTACTATCTAACGCAATTATAGACTCATCTAAAATTTGTTCTGTTTTGTACATGTTAACAGGCATTACTTTATTTCTTCTAAGAAAACTTTCATTTAAGTTTTCGCCTTCTATATAAACACCTTGGCTTCTATCATTTAAGTATAATTCAACTAATTTATATTTGGGAGAAATTAAATTTATTTTATTTGCGATTTTGCCAGAGAAATATTTATCAAATATAAATGGCAAATAATCAAAATATCTTTGTTGATTAATTATATCTTGTTTTCTAACTTTCATTCTCCAATGTTTTTTTTCTAACATCCAATTTCTAGGATTATCCCCTCTAAATCTCAATTGAACTCTACTTAGATTATTATTTTGATCTATATGAAAACCTCTTTGCCATACCTTGGTAGATTTTGGTGTATCTGTAAGAAGTTGATTTTGTTTTTGCTCATCTATATAAATTCTTTTTTCAACTAAACCGATATTTTCACTATCTTTTAAATTTATAATAGATTTAATAACGCCTGCTTTAATTTTGTATGTGAACCAATCAAATGGATATTGATAGGTGTACATTGACTTATGAGCGTATTTCCAATCAGATTTAATTATATTTAAAAATAAAATTAAAAATAAAATTAATATGAACGGCAAACTTCCAAATATTAAAAATTTAAGAGTTTTTTTCATAGATTGCTTTTACAAAGTTTACCACTTGTTAGTTTCATTTTTTTAATATTTATTGAGAGAGTCAATTTTTCAGCATTATAAATTTCCTTATGTCTGAATTTTAAAATTTCTTCATTTAATTTAGTTGAAATTATCTCAAATATTTCACCTTTTTCCTCGATAATCAGAGATTGATTAGAGGTAACTGATAAATCATTGATTTTAATTAAATATTCTTGACCTTTTATAAAATATTTAATTTCTTCTAATTTTAATTTCAAATTATTTAATGGAGCAATATATATGTCAAAACCATCTAAATCTGTTTTTCTTTCAAAAACAAATTCATGTGTTT
>CACDLR010000011.1 GCA_902553695.1 uncultured Pelagibacteraceae bacterium
GAGAAGACCTGCGCCAGGAAAATCTGAAGTTATGAATGTTATTGGTTATGTTAAAGGTAAGACATGCATAATTGTTGATGATATTATAGATTCAGGTGGAACAATTGTAAATGCAGCCAAGGCATTAATCGAGAGAGGAGCGCGAGAAGTACATGTTTATGTCACCCACGGTGTATTAAGTGGAAAGGCGGTTGAAAAAATTAAAAAATCTGAGATTAAAAGATTAGTAATTACAGATACAATTGATAATTCTACCAGGGTAAAAGGAGCAAAAAATATTGAAATTTTGACTATTTCTCATTTAGTTGGAGAAGCAATAAAAAGAATATCTAATTCTACATCTGTATCTGATTTATTTAGATAATTTTTACTTGATAATGTGCAACTACTAAGCTAAAAGCTACCATTTTTATGAGTAATTTAGAGGTAAATCTAAGAACAAATACTTCAAGAGGAAGCAATAATATTCTTCGAAAACAAGGTATGGTACCAGGTATACTATATGGAGGAGAAGAAAAAAACGAATTAATTAGTGTCTCAAAAAAAAATCTAAAGGTTTTATTAGATCAAGAAAACTTTTTATCAAACGTATTAAAGATTAAAATTAACGAAAAAGTTATTGATGTTCTTCCAAGAGATGTTTCATTTGATGTAGTTACAGACGAGCCAATTCATGTTGATTTTCTAAGAATGGTTGAAGGAAGAAAAATTATCTTAGAAATACCAGTGAAATTTATAAATAATGATCAATCACCTGGATTAAAAAGAGGTGGAGTTTTAAATATAGTAAGACGAAAAGTAGAGCTAAAGTGTCCAACTGAGAGCATACCTAATGAGTTAGTTGTTGATTTAGAAGGTTTAGATATCGGTGCGAGTATTAAAATTTCAGCGATTAAACTACCTGAAAATGTTACTCCAACAATTACAGGAAGAGACTTTGTGATTGCAACAGTTGCAGCACCTACAATTGTTAAAGAACCAGAAAAACCTGCTGAAGAAACCGCTGAAGGTGCAGAGGGCGCTGCTGAAGGTGAAGCAACAAAAGAAGGCGAACAACAAGCGGCTACAGATGATGTAAAAAAATCTGACAGTGAAAAAGATAAAAAAGAGGCCCCAAAGGATAAAAAAGAGGCCACACCTGAGAAAAAATAATTTGTTTGATAATCAAAAAAAAATAATCTTTTAAAATGATCTTATTTGTAGGTCTAGGAAACCCAACACCTGATAGTCACAACAATAGACATAATATAGGTTTTAAAATTATTGACGCAATTAATCAAAATTTTAGCTTATCAAAGCAGAAACCTAAATTTAAAGGTTTGTTGACAATGGGTAATATTGGTGAAAAAAAAGTTTATGCCATAAAACCTTTAACTTTTATGAATAACTCAGGAACTTGTATTCGTGAATTGATAGAATATTTTAAAATAGATGCATCAGATATAATTGTTTTTCATGATGATCTTGATATTGAATTTGGAAAAATTAAAGCAAAGTTTGGTGGAACTGATGCTGGCCATAATGGTATAAAATCGTTGGATAAATTTATTGGAAAAGACTACTCTAGGGTGAGAATTGGAATAGGTAAACCAGATAAAATAAAAGTAAATGAATTTGTCTTAGGGGATTTTAACGAAGAAGAAATAATCCAACTTGGAGAGATTTCTAAAAAAATTATTGAATCTTTAAATTTATTAATTGAAAAAAAACTAGACTTATTTTCAAGTAAGATAAATAATTAGTCATGGGTTTCAAATGTGGTATAGTTGGTTTGCCTAATGTAGGTAAATCAACTTTATTTAATGCTTTAACAAATTCAAGTAAGGCTCAGGCAGAAAACTTCCCATTTTGTACCATTGAGCCTAATTTAGGTCTTGTACCAGTAGTTGACCAAAGATTAGATAATTTAACAAAAGTTTCAAATTCAAAAAAGAAAATTTATACAACAATTTCATTTGTTGATATTGCTGGTTTAGTTGAGGGCGCCTCTAAAGGTGAGGGCTTAGGTAATAAATTTTTATCACATATTAGAGAAGTGGATGCAATAATTCATATGATAAGATGTTTTGACTCTGATGATATTCAGAATGTAAATTCAAGCGTAGATCCAGTAAGAGATCTGGAAATTATTCAAACCGAAATGAAATTAGCTGATTTAGAGTCAATTCAAAAAAGATTGGATAAAAAGAATAAGAAAAATATTTCGAATGAACAAATTCAAATTTTAGAGATTGCCTTAGATTATATTAATAATGACAAAAATATTAGTGAAATTCATAATATTTACGAGAAAAAAGAGATTGAAATAAGTGGTTTATTATCTTTGAAACCAAATTTATTTGTTTGTAATGTTGATGAGGAAAGCATTGTAAAAGGAAATCAATATACTAAAAAATTCATAGAAAAATATGGAGATGAAAATACTTTGGTTATTTCTGCTGAAATTGAAAACCAGCTCAATTCTTTAAACGATAAAGAAAAGAATAACTACATGGATATGCTTGGAATAAAAGAGGCAGGCATAAAAACCCTAACAAAAAAAGGTTATAATTTGTTAAATCTCGAAACTTTTTTTACTTCAGGTCCTGAAGAATCAAGAGCTTGGACTATTAATAAATATTGTCTAGCACCAAAGGCTGCTGGTAAGATTCATACAGACTTTGAGAAGGGATTTATAAAAGTAGAAACTATATCCTATGATGATTTTATAAATAATAATGGATGGTTAAATTCCAAAAATAACGGAAAAATGAGATTGGAAGGAAAAGAATATGTTATTAAAGATGGAGATGTTTTAAACTTTCGTTTCAACACGTGACCATATTTTTTTCATTGTTAAATAAACAAGTATCGTAAGTATAATTAAATATATAATAACTCTAAAACCAGTTTTGTGTCTTGTTTCTAAATGAGGCTCGGCGGACCACATTAAAAAACTTGTAACATCTTTAGCCATTTGCTCTTCTGTAGCTTCTGTTCCATCATTATATTCGACTAAATCATCAGATAACGGAACGGGCATTTTAATTTTATTACCATACATAAATTTATTATAGTAAACTCCATCATCTAAAATAATATCTGCGGGAGGATCATCATAGCCTAGAAGAAGTGAGTATATATAATCCGCCCCACCTTTTCTTGCTTTAGCTAATACTGACATATCTGGAGGATATGCTCCACCATTTGCTGCTTTCGCGGCCTCTACATTATCATATGGCATAACAAATTTATCAGACAATTTTGCGGGCCTCATAAACATTTCTCCGTCGCTATTTGGACCATCTAATACTTCAAAACCTGCGGCTATTACTTTAGCTTCTTCTTGTGAGAATTCAGGTCCTCCTGGTTCAGCGAGATTTCTATAGCTTAGATATTGCATAGAATGGCAAGCTGCACAAACTTCGGTATAAACTTGGTATCCTCTTTGTAAAGCGGCTCTATCATATTTTCCAAAGAGACCCTTGAATGACCAATCTGTTTTCAGTAATTTTTCTGTATCTTCAGATAGTGCATAATTTTGAAAAAGCAAAATTGATAACAATAATATTGCTGTTAATTTTTTCACCCTAAACTCTTTAATTTACTTTCAATTTTATCTTCCCCCGTACTTCTCGTTGCCATTGCGGTTCCTGCTAAAACTGGCTCAGAAATACTTAGTGGAATTGGATTAGTTTTTTCTGTGAGTCCTAATACAGGAAGTATTATTAAAAAGTGAATAAAATAATATGCTGTAGCAACCCTTGCAACAAGAAGGTATAAACCTTCGGCTGGCATCGCTCCAACATATCCTAGAATTAAAACATCAATAACAAGTATCCAATAAAACTGTTTGTAAAGTGGTCTGAATATTGCAGATCTTACTTTTGACGTGTCTAACCAAGGTAGAGCAACTAAAATTAATATTGCTGAAAACATAGCAACAACTCCCATTAATTTGTCAGGTACAGATCTAAGAATTGCATAGAATGGTAATAAATACCATTCCGGAACAATATGTGCTGGAGTTACTAGTGGATTAGCTTCAATATAATTATCCGCATGTCCTAAAATATTTGGTGTGTAAAATACAAAAAAAGCAAAAATAATTAAAAATAACAATAAAGCAAATGCATCTTTAATAACAATGTATGGATGGAATGGAACAGTATCATTAGATGGTTTTTTAATTTCAATTCCAACAGGATTATTATTGCCTGGAACATGAAGTGCCCAGATATGAAGAACAACTAAACCAAGTATTAAAAATGGTATCAAATAATGTAAAGCATAAAATCTTGTTAAAGTTGGATTGTCAACCGAGTAACCGCCCCATAACCAAGTTGTAATCCCCTCACCAATAAGGGGAATAGCACTAAATAAATTTGTTATAACTGTTGCTCCCCAATAACTCATTTGGCCCCAGGGCAATACATAACCCATAAATGCTGCAGCCATCATTAATAAATATATTATTATACCCAGTATCCATATGATCTCTCTTGGCGATTTATAGGAACCATAAAATAAAGATCTAAATATATGAATATAAACTGCTAAAAAAAACATTGATGCACCATTTGCATGAACATATCTGATTAACCATCCATAATTTACATCTCTCATGATGTGTTCCACACTTGCGAAAGCTAATTTAGTATCTGCGATGTAATGCATTGCTAAAACAAGACCAGTTACAATTTGAGTTATTAAACAAAAAGTTAAAATTCCTCCAAAAGTCCACCAGTAATTTAAATTTTTTGGAGTTGGATAATCTGTTAAGTGATTTGCTAAAGTTAACAATGGCAATCTATCGTTAAACCATTTTCCGATTTTTGATGGTGGTGTGTAATTATTATCGCTCATACAAATTATTGTTATCCAATCTTTATTGTGTTCTCATCTAAAAAAACATATTCAGGGACTTCCATATTTATTGGAGCAGGTCCTTTTCTAATTCTACCAGAAGTATCATAGTGTGACCCATGGCAGGGACAAAACCAACCATCATATTCTCCTTTGTCAGACAAAGGAACACATCCCAGGTGAGTACATATACCAAGCATAACTAGCCACTCAGCATTTTTAACTCTATCTTCATCCTTTTCAGGATGCTTTAATTCGTCTAATGATACAGATCTTGCTTTATCTATCTCCTCTTGCGTTCTTCTTTTAATGAAAACTGGTTTTCCTCTCCATACAACAGTTATAGATTGTCCAGGTTTCACTGAACTGATGTCAACTTCTGTACTAGCAAGTGCTTTAACAGATGCATCAGGATTCATTTGATCCACTAAAGGCCATACAGCTGCGCCAACGCCTACTGCTCCGGCAGTTGCTGTTGCGGTAAATATGAAATCTCTTCTATTTTTCTGTTTTTTATCTGACATTTAAATGTTTTATTTTTTGCTATTACATGATTTCATATAATAATAAATATATATTTTTCTATTGCACAAATGACACAGAAAACAAGTTATATAGGCCCCAAAATAGCCCTTTATCAACCAGATATTCCACAAAATACAGCTGCAATAATCAGAACTTGTTCATGTTTAGGAGTAAAGCTTGAAATAATAGAGCCTTGCGGTTTTTTTTTAACTGATCCAAGATTTAAAAGAGTTGTAATGGATTATATAGATATATCATCAATAAAAATTTATAAAAGTTATGAAGAATTTAAAACAACAAAAATTAATCATAGAGTTGTGTTAGCTACAACCAAAGCAAATGATATTTATACTAATTTTAAGTTCAAAAATGACGATACAATATTATTTGGTAGAGAAAGTTCTGGGGTTCCTGAAAGTTTACATAAAAGTATTAAATACAAAATAAAAATACCAATGATCGAAAACAAAAGATCTTTGAATCTTGCGACATCAGCGGCTATAATTATTTCTGAGAGTTTAAGGCAATTAATATATTAAATGATGAAAACTGATTTAAAACAAGAACTAGCAAAACAATGGTTCAAAAATCTTCAAATGATTATTTGTAAAAATATTGAGGAAATCGAAAATAATAAAACAATATTTAAAAGTAAAAATTGGAGCCGTAATAAAGAAAAAAATGAAGGAGGTGGAGAGTCTAGGTTATTAGAAAATGGAAAAGTTTTTGATAGAGTTGGTGTAAATTTTTCTGAAGTTTATGGAAAATTCCCAAAAAATTTAAAAGGAAAAATACCTGGTACAAAATACAATAATAATTTCTGGGCATCGGGTATATCAATTGTTATGCATATGAAAAATCCCAATGTTCCTGCGATGCATTTTAATACTCGTTATATAAAAACTTCCTATGGTTGGTTTGGTGGTGGCATAGATGTAACACCATGTTTAAAAGATGAAAAATTAAGAAAATGGTTTCATAAAAATCTTAAGAATATGTGTGATAGACACGATAAAAAGTATTATAAGAATTATAGTAAGTGGTGTGAAAAATATTTTTATCTACCTCATAGAAAAGAAATGAGAGGAATTGGAGGAATATTTTTTTGATTACAAAAAAGACAATTGGGAAAAAAATTTTAATTTTGTTAAAGATGTAGGATTAGAATTTATTAAAGTATTTAATGAAATTATCTCAAAAAAAAATAAAATAAGATGGTCTAAAAAAGATAAAGAAATGCAGTATTTTAAAAGAGGAAGATATGTAGAATTTAATCTTTTGTACGACAGAGGAACTAAGTTCGGTTTACAAACTGGTGGTAATATAGATGCGATACTAATGTCTTTGCCACCTTTGGCAAAATGGAAATAAATGGAAAAAGAACCAATTACAATTCAAGGTTTGGAAAAATTAAAATCAGAATTAAAATTTTTAAAAGAAGTGAAAAGACCAGAAATAGTTAATGCTATTTCTGAGGCAAGATCTCATGGAGATCTAAAAGAAAATGCTGAATACCATGCAGCAAAAGAACAACAATCACACAATGAAGGAAGAATTCAAGAAATTGAAAATAGTATAGCAACTGCAAATGTAATAGATGTAACAAAATTAAATAATTCCGGCAAAGTCATATTTGGCTCAACTGTTTCATTGCAAAATTTAGATACCAAAGAAAAAATTCAGTATAAAATTGTTGGAAAAGATGAGGCAGATCTAGAAAAAAAATTAATTTTTTTTAAATCACCAATTGGAAAAGGTTTAATCGGAAAAAATAAAGGTGAATTAGTTGAAATAAAAACACCTAATGGTGTAAAAAATTTTGAAATTTCTGATGTTAAATACGTTTAGATTTAATTATATCCTCAATTTGACTATTCGAAATTTTAAAATTATTATTTAACCATTGCTCTTCAACTTCTTTCAATATTAATCCTAATAATTTACCTTCTTTCAAATTAAATTTTTCAATTAAATCTTTTGCCTTTATTGGCATCACTGGAATTTCTAATTTAATAAAATAGTTTTTAAGATCCAGAATTAAATTTTGATTTTTAGAAGTTGTCAGAATCCTAAAATCTAGAATATCAATTAAGTTTTCTTTTCCATATTTAAGAATGATTTTTGTTAGATTTTCTTTTTTAAAGAAATCCCTATTTGGTTCTTCTGAATAAATAGAATTTAGTAAATTTATTTTATCTTTCTCCTTATTAGATAAGTTATATTTATAAATAAAATATTCACAATCTTCAGTTTTATCAATAAGAAGCAAAGATAATACAAATTCAAAATTTTTATATTTTAAAATATCTTTTCTTAAATTATCAAGTTTGCTTAATCTGTGAATATATTTTAATTCTGGAAATATTGTTAAAAATAGTTCTTTGGTAACTTTATTAGAATTTATATTTTTAAAGTTTTTAATTGAGATTATTTTTTTTAACTCTTGTATTTGTCTTTCTTTAGAGATCTGTTTAATTCCAATCAGATTTTGCTTAATAATTCTAATCGTATTTTTGTTATGTTGAATTTTACTATATTCAGAAAAAAATCTTATATATCTCAAAATTCTTAAATAATCCTCTTTAATTCTTTTTGACGGATCTCCAATAAATTTGATAACTCCATCAAATAAATCTTTTTTTCCATTAAATGGATCAAATAAATTTCCGTTTAAATCAGAATAAATTGCGTTAAATGTAAAATCTCTTCTTGATGCATCCTCTAACCAATCGCTTGTAAATTCTATTTCTGCATGTCTTCCATCAGTTTTTATATCTTTTCTTAATGAGGTGATTTCAAAAGTTGAGTCATCGATTATTGCAGTGATGGTTCCATGAGCTATTCCTGTTTTATGAAAATTAATTTTATTTTTTTTTAATACTTCAATGACGCTATTAGGGTTTAAATTTGTTGATAAATCTATATCAGTAACTTTTTCATCGTTAATTATTTTTCGAACACATCCTCCAACGAAACGTAATTCTGCTTCATTTGAATAAGTGCTAAATGATTTGAATAAATATTGAATTCCTTTTTTTGAAACTAATTTTTTAAAATTAGTTTTATTTTCAAAATTGCTTTTTTTTAATTTAAAAAAATTATTTAAAAATTTAATCATAAATGGCTGGGGCGCTAGGATTCGAACCTAGGAATGGCGGTACCAAAAACCGCTGCCTTACCACTTGGCTACGCCCCAAGATTGTTTTTGATATATCACAAAAAAAAAACTTTATATAGTTTTTGATAAAATACTCCAACAATTTTTAAAATTTTTCTTCACCAATTTTAACGCATTTACCGCAGACTTTCTGTTTGAAAAGTAAGCAATCATAATAGATCCGGAGCCTGTCATTCTTACAAATTTAACCTGATCTATCTTTGATAAAAAAATCTTTAATTTTAATAATATTGGGTAAAGTTTAAAAGCTGGTTTTTCTAAATCATTTTGCTCATCTTTAAGCATATTTATTTTAAATACCTTGCTTGAAATTTTTATTTTACCCTTGGAAAAACCTTTTATACCACTATAAATTTTTCCAGTAGCACACCCTATATTCGGTTTCACTAAAACAGCAAATAAGTCTACTTTTTTATTATATCTTTTAATTGTTTTATTATTTATTAAAATTGAATTCTTTCGATTTAATCCAATAAAAACGTCTGATCCAATTTGATTACAGATATTAAATACTTCCTTTTTAGATAGATTTACTATTTTATTTTTTAAAAAATATGAAAAAATATTTGCTGCGTTCATAGAACCACCTCCCAGGCCTGATTTTTGAGGAATATTTTTTATAACCTCAATTTTATAATTATTTTTTAACAATTTTTTTTTTTCTAAAATATATAATAGTTTTGAAATAGTATTTATCTTTAAATTTTGAGAAAAGGCTCCTTTAAATTTAATTATATGTTTTTTTCTATTTGTTGTTTTAATATGAACTCTGTCATGAAAATCTAAAAAGGATATTATACTTTGTATTTTGTGATATCCGTTTTTATATTTTCCTAAAACATTCAAAGATAAATTAATTTTTGCATACGATTTTATTATTTTTTTTTTCACTGTGTCAGCCTTTTAATCCAAATAGCAACTTATTGTTTATAGATTGTTTTAACTCTTCCTCGGCCTCATCTGATAATAATGCAGCATTCCAATAATATCTTGCTTGCAACTTCATATCCATTCGCCAGAGTACGTCTCCATAGTGATCATTTACTACTGGATCATCAGGCATTATTAATAAAGCATTTTTAAGATATTTTTCTGCTGAGACATAATCCTCGGTTAAATAATAAGCCCACCCGACAGAGTCAATAATGTATGGATCATCTTTTCTCTGCTCATAAGCTTTTAATAACATTTCCATTGATTGATTAATTTTTATATTTCTTTCCAACCAACTATACGCTAAATAATTAAGAACATAAGGTTGATCAGGATTAAGCTCTAAAGACAATAATAAATCCTCATCAGCTTTTTTGTAGTTCCCCATTCTTTCGTAGCTTCCTCCTCTTCTGTAAAGAATATCAGCATATGAATCAGATTCTTTTTCAACTTTTTTAAGAGCAATATTAAAATTTTCTATTGATTTATAATATTTCTTATAACTTTTATAAATATTGGCTAAATCAAAATAAACTTTAGCTGATTTAAATTTTAAATCTTGTGTTTTCGAATTTAAGAATACTAAAGATGCATCTTTCCCTTCTTGTTCTTTCAAAATTTCAAATTCTTTTTTAATTCTATACCAGTAATAAATTCCATCTTTTTCGTTAAAATTCTTTAAAATTTTTATTAATTCTTTATCCTTTTTAGCAAAATAATAATTTTCAGAAATTAAAGATAAATTAAATTTAAATTTTGGATTTAGATAATTTGAAATATTCAAATAGAAATTAGAGGCATCAAAATCTTCCTGTGATGAATAAAGGTTTGAAATTAAAAAAAATAATTCTGCAAGGATATCGTTTTCTGATTTACATGAAAATATATTTGAAAATTTATCAAAATTTAGTTCATCAATCCATTCTTTGGACTTAATTAATAATAATGTACTTGAAATTGGCTCTATTTTTAGAGATATTTTTTTTACTAATTCATACTCATTCTTATCAATTAAATTTGAAAGATAAAAAAATAAGTATCTTGAATAATCTCCACTATCTAAATTTATTAAATTAGTGAAATAGTTATTCGCTTTATCATTGCCTAGATAACAATACTGAAAAGCTGAAAGAATTTTGTTTAATTTCCCATAATTTTCAATTTCTGAAATTTGTTTATTTAAAAAAAGTTGATTAAATGACTTTAAAATTTGATAAATAATGTGTTCATAGGTGCTTGGCGTCAATACCATTTGCATATTAACCAATTGAATATTTGCTTCATCAAAATTTTTATTTTTTAAAGCTTGGATTGTGAATAATAGTGTTGTTTGAAAGTTTTTAACTTGATTTTTTGATCCAAAAAATTTTACTTGCTTTATAGCTCCACGGACATCACCATTTAGAACTAGGCTTTCAATATACTGATCAAAATATTTTGGATAATTTCTAAATATACTTTTTGTTGACTCAAAATATTTGATTGACTCATCATTATCGCCGTTTTTATGTGAAACTTGAGCAGAAAAATAATTTGATAAATATCTCTGGTTGAAATCTTTATTTTCAACGGTTTTTGAAAATGCTGATGAATGATATAAAAAGGTAAATAAAATTAATAAAAACTTTAAATTTCTGAATAGCATTTTTTTAATATATGGAAATAGAGCATAAAAATCAAAACAACAATAATATTGAAGACTTAAAAGATCTGTTTGAAATTGATTATGTTTACGAAAATGACCCAATTAAACGAACAATAAACATAACAAATTTAGAGGACAAACAATCTTTGCTAGAAAAGTTGAAGATGAAAATTATTAGTATGTCAAATTGTGAATTGAAAAAAAATTCTAATCGAATTGTATTCAATGATGGCGATATTCAAAGCCAAATTATGATTATTGGAGAAGGACCTGGTCAAAAAGAGGATGAAATAGGAAAGCCATTTGTTGGAGATGCAGGTGTGCTTTTAAATAAAATGCTTGAAGCTATTAATATTGATAGACAAAAAGTTTATATAACAAATGTTGTAAATTATAGACCGCCAAATAATAGAAAACCTGAACCATCAGAGATTAATAGGTACTCGGTATTTTTAAGAGAGCATATAAATATAATTAAACCAAAGATACTTATACTGATGGGAAGTACTGCTATGGAAGCTCTATTTGGACAAACCTTAAAAATATCCAAAGAAAGAGGAAAATGGAAAGAGCTTATTGTTAACCAAAAAACATATCAAACGATTTTAACTTTCCATCCAGCTTATTTATTAAGGCAACCTGATCAAAAAAAATATTCTTGGATTGACCTTAAGATGATAAGAAAAAGAGTAGATGAATTAAAAATCGGTATTTAATGAAAAAAATTATAGCTGGAGTTGACGAAGTAGGAAGAGGAAGTTTAATTGGACCAGTTCTTGCAGCGGCCGTTATATTTAAAAAAAATATCGATAAAAGTAAAATTAAAGACTCTAAACAAATTTCCAAATTAAAAAGAAATAATTTAGAAAAGTATATTAAAAAAAACTCTATTTGGAGCATTGGATCAGCATCTTTAAAAGAAATTGAGAATTTAAATATTTTAAATGCAAGTTTATTAGCTATGAAAAGATCTATAAAAAAACTTAAATTAAAACCTTCAATAACCTTAATCGATGGAAATAAATTACCAGATATAAATGGTTATAAACTAAAGTTTGTGATTAAAGGTGACCAAAAGATATCTGAAATTTCTGCAGCATCAATTATTGCTAAAGTAGCTAGAGACCGACTTATTACAAAAATGTCAAAGAAGTATAAAAAATATGCCTGGGATAAAAATGCAGGATATGGAACAAAACAACATTTAAAGGCCTTAAAGAAATTTGGAATAACTAAGCACCATAGAAAAAACTTTAGTCCTATACACAATATGTTGAGTCCGAGCAAAATCATATAACAAGTCGAGTCCATTTTTTTCAATCTCTGGTTGACCTGGAATCCGGCCTGGAGTCTAATTAGTTTTTAAAAAATGGTTGCTAAAAATTTATATAATAGACTGATAAACGGCGATAGCCTAAATGAATTAAAAAAAATTCCTGATGAAACATTTGATCTAATTTTTGCAGATCCACCTTATAATTTACAATTACAAAATAGCTTAATCAGACCAGACAGGTCAAAGGTTAACGCCGTAAATGATAAATGGGATCAATTTGAAAACTTTAAGTCTTATGACAAATTTACTTACGAATGGTTAAAAGAGTGTAAAAGAGTATTAAAAAAAGATGGATCTATTTGGGTTATAGGTAGCTATCACAATATTTTTAGAGTTGGCAAAATAATTCAAGATCTTAATTTTTGGATTTTAAATGATGTAATTTGGAATAAAAATAATCCAATGCCAAACTTCAGAGGTACAAGGTTTACAAATGCTCATGAAACATTAATTTGGGCATCAAAAAATAAAAAATCAAAATATACTTTTAATTATCAATCAATGAAATCTTTCAATGATGATTTACAAATGAGATCAACATGGAATTTGCCAATATGTAATGGAAAAGAAAGATTAAAAAATAAAGGGACCAAAGTTCATTCAACTCAAAAACCAGAGGCATTACTGCACAGAATAGTATTGGCATCTTCAAACAAAAACGATTTTATCTTAGATCCTTTTTTAGGATCAGGAACAACTGCTGTGGTTTCAAAAAAATTAGGACGATCATATTTTGGAATAGAAAAAGAAAAAAAATATTTTGAAGCTGCAAACAAAAGAGTAACAAATACCAATATAATTAAAGATGAATATTTAGATACAGTTCAAAATAATAAATCGAAACCTAGGATACCTTTTGGATCATTAATAGAATTAGGGGTAATTAAACCAGGAACAGAAATTTACGATCAAAAGAAGAAAGTTTTTGCTAGAGTAATGATTGATGGAAGCATTAAACATAAAGAAAATGAGGGGTCTATTCATAAAGTGGCGGCTAAAATATTGGGGGCAGAAAGCTGCAATGGTTGGACCTATTGGCATTATCAAGTAGGAAAAATTTTAAAACCTATAGATGATCTCAGACAACGCTTAAGACCAAGAACTTAGCTTTTATAGATTTTACCTAAATAATTCTCTAAAAAAATTTTATTTTTTGAAAAAAATTTCAAAAAAATATTTCTGATAAATTTATTTAATGGATTCGATAAATGAAAAGCAAAGTGATTAATTAAAGATCTAAAATTTATCTGTTTGGTCTTTAAAATTCTTACTTTGTAATAATTCGAGGAATTATATTTTATCTCATTAAAAAGTTCATTTGCAGACTCTATTGATTGGGATGCACCTTGAGCAAATGATGGTGGAAATGAATAAAATGCATCACCAGTTAAAAATATATTTTTTAGCTTAGGTAATTTAATTTTTTTACTTACAAAAATTGGAAAACATTTTAATTCGTGAACAACTTTAGTTAAATTTAAATTAGATTTTAAAGAAATCTGATTAATAAGATTATTTATAAAAGTTTCATTGTTAAATAAATTTCTATTTGAAATCTCGGACTCAATTAACTCTTTTCTTATTATTGATATAAAATTGAATTCTTTATTTTGATTAATAGGATAAATTACAAAGTGGAAATTTGATCCTAAATACAATGAAATATCGTTATTTTCAAAATTATGAATATTTCCTCTAAGTGCGATCGAATTGAAATATTTTGGTAGACCTTCTTTTTTAAATAAAATTTCTTTTGCTCTTGAGTAAATTCCATCTGCAGCTATTAAATAATCAAATTCTTCAATATTTTTATCTCTGAAAGACAATATTAATTTATCTTGTTCTTTTTCTTTAATATCAACAAGATTCGAATTAAAAATCAATTTCTCTTTGGGTACATTGCTTAATAAAAATTCAATTAGTTTAGATCTTTTTAATGTGGTGTATCTATTATTTTCAAAGTTAAATTGTGATAAATCAATATCACATATCTTTTTATTTACTTTTGCATCAAAAAAATTTACTTTTTTTGGGAAATAAACATCGCTTGCTTTTATTTTTTGAAAACCTATTTTATTTAACAAATTAATACTATTAACAGATAATTGTATTCCATATCCATCACCTAAATCAAGTGAACCTTTTTTTTCAAAAATTTTATAAAAAAAAGAATTATCTTTTTCCAAAAGATTGGCTAGATACAACCCAGAAATTCCTGCTCCGACAATTGCTATTTTTTTCATTTTAATTTTGCAAAGAGTTAAATATTTTTTTTGTGAATGAAGGCAATATATGTTTATTTATGTTAGACTTGTCAACTAAAAGGCTATCTCTTGTCTTTTTTAATTTATTGTTTTCACTAATAATTATTTTCATATTCATATTTGACATTTTAATATTTATTTTTTTGCTTAATGAGTATTTAAATTTTTTTTCATTAATTTCATTCATCGGAAAAATGACCAAATTTTTTAAAAAATTAAATTTTTTATTTTTTATAAGCAAATATTTATTCTTATGTCTATAAATACATGCCTCAAAATATTTTGTTTTGTTAAGTTTATTTTTAGATTTAACTAAAAAATCTTTTTTCTTAAAAGCTTTACAATTGAGAGTTAATGGACAAATACTGCAAGATGGTGAAATTGGTTTACAAACTAATGCACCTATTTCCATTATAGCTTGGGCATAATCATTTGATCTTTTTGAATAACTAAAAAAGGCTTTTTTTTTAATTAAATTTTCTTTTGAAATCTCTTTCTCTTCTTTAAGTAAGAAAATTCTTTTAATTATTCTTTCAACATTTCCATCCATTGGAATGTAGGGTCTGTTATGAGCAATAGCCAAAATGGACCTTGAAGTGTATTCACCTATGCCTGGCAGAGACATAAGTTTTTCAACATCTTTTGGCAAGTTTCCATTGAACTCTTTTAAAATTTTTATTGCAGTTTTTTTTAAGTTTCTAGCTCTAGAATAATACCCAAGCCCCTCCCAATGTTTTAAAATTTTTTGATCATTTGCACTAGCTAAAGATTTTAAATTAGGAAAATTTTTAATAAATTTTTCAAAATAAGGTACCACAGTTTTTACTTGTGTTTGTTGAAGCATAAACTCACTTACTAAAGTAAAATATTCTCTATTTTTAGTTGAGGTTTTTTTTCTCCATGGAAGAATACGCTTATTATTATCGTACCATTTTAAAATTTTATTTGGTATGTTTGATTCTCGCATATGAATTCAAAAAACTATAATAAGAATAACAGAAAATTTATACAAGGTCTTAGATCATTTAAAGACATTTTGCCTTCAAAAGTAAAAAGATTGATTAATAAAAAAGGTCAAATCTATTCTGAAATATTGGATAATTGGAGATATTTTGTTGGAAATGATTTGTTTAATATTAGTTTTCCTAAATCATTTAAAAATGAAAATAAACTTGGTTCTAGCTGCCTAACAGTTATGGTAAAAAGAGGTAATGAGGTTAATTTTGAATATTCCAAAAATCAAGTTATTGAAAAAATCAATTCCTTTCTAGGTTACGATGCAATTCAAAATATTAAATTGGTATCTTTTGAGGAAAAAAAAGAAGAATTGAAAGAAAAACAAACAATTTATCATGTGACAAAAAATAAATTTAAAAAACAAATTTCTGATATTAAAAATAATAAAATTAAAAATTCGCTTATTGAGTTAAGTAAAGTATTTAAAAAAAAATGAAAAAAATATTTTTTGTATTATTGTTTGTTTTTCTTTCTAATACCAACGTAATTGCAGATAGCGCTGTTAAAAGAATATATGAAGGTGAAGAAAACTCTAAAATTACTATTTTAGTTTATGAATCATTAACTTGTTCCCACTGTGCCACATTTCATTCTGAAATTTATCCAGAACTTAAAAAAAACTTTATTGATAAAGGGCTTGTAAAATTGGAGTACAGAAATTTTCCTTTAGATCTTGCGGCATTTAATGCAGCAAAAGTCGCACATTGCAAAAGTAGTGATGGAGAGAAAATTTTACATTTTCTTTATAAAAATCAAAGTAGCTGGGTAAAAGGAAACACAATTGAAGAATTAAACAAAAATTTAGAAAAAATATTAAACTCTGAGAATTTCGGCATTGAATATAACAAATGTATTAATGATAAAAAAATCGAAGATTTTGTTTTAGAGGATCGAATCGAAGGTGTAAAAAAATACAACGTGAGCGCTACTCCAACTTTAATTATAAACGAGGAAAAGTTTGAAAAACCACTAACCTATAAAAATATAGAAAAAACTTTAGAAAAACTGCTATAAGTTAGTTTATGGAGTTTAAAAAAATCCAGTTAAATGGATTTAAATCTTTTTCTGAAAAAACAACATTCTTAATTGAGAAAGGGCTAACTGGTATAGTTGGACCTAACGGTTGTGGAAAATCAAACATAGTTGAGTCTTTAAAATGGTGCATGGGTGAAACTTCAGCGAAAAGCATGAGAGGCTCTGGAATGGAAGATGTAATTTTTTCTGGCACTTCAAATAGACCATCTAAAAACATTGCTGAGGTGATTATTAATATTGCTAATCCTGAGAAATCAGGATCATTTCAATTTAAAGAGATGGATGAAATAGAGATTAGAAGAAAGATAGAAAGAGATAAAGGCTCAAGATTTTATGTTAATGACAAAGAGGTAAGAGCGAAAGATGCTCATATGTTTTTTGCAGATCTTTCAACTGGTGCACATTCTCCATCAATAATTAGTCAAGGAAGAATTGGTTCATTAGTTACAGCCAAACCGCAGGATAGACGAGCAATACTAGAGGAAGCGGCTGGAATTTCAGGTTTGCACGCAAGAAGACACGAGGCAGAACTAAGATTAAATGCTGCAGAGAATAATTTAAAAAGAGCAGATGAGCTGAGAAGACAACTAGAAAAACAACTAACTAGTCTAGAAAAACAAGCTGAGGAAGCAACAAAATATAAAAATATCTCTGACGAAATAAAACGAGTAGAGGCAGGATTATACTTCTTAAAAATAAGAGAGATAGAAAATGAAATTAAAGTTGAAAATGAAATAAATGCTGACGCAGAGAAAGAATTTTCATTATTTAGCAATAGAATTTTAGACCTGGAAAACTCAATCAAGAAATTAGAAGATGAAATACGTCCAATAAGAGATAGCAACTTAGAAATAATTTCGAGAATTCAAAGGTTAAATTTAGAATTACAAAATCTTGATGAAGAAACAGATAGAATGGCTAATGAAATAGAAACAACAAAATTATCATTAAAAACTATTGATGAAGATGAGGATAGAGAAAAAAGCATTGTTATTGATGCAACATCTAATCAAAAAAGATTGAATGACGAAAAAAATAAATTAGTCGAAATAGACTCAAAATATTATGAAACTGAAAAGCAATCTGACCAAGATTTAGAAGTTGCTAAAATAAATCTGACAAATGAACAAAAAAAAGTTGATACACTATTAAGCTCATTAAGTGCAGGAAAAGTAATAGAACATAAAAATTCTCTTGAAGAAATGAGAACAATATTGAATGATACTGTTGAATGCATTGATAAAAATCAACTTCAGCAAGCTCGAGAAAATTTAAACAATATTAATGTAAGTTTATCCTATATCATTCAAAAAATATCAGATGTAGATGATGATGAGGAAATATCAAAAATTAATTTAAGAAATGAATCTATAAAGAAATTACAACATGAATACACAGTAACTTATAGCAAAAATCAAAGTATCAAAGAAGAGTCTACTAAAAGAAAAGAAAGAATTAATAATATTGATACTGAAGTTGAAAGCTGGAAAAATTTATTGGTCAATTCCGAAAAAATGATTGTTCAATTAGCGGATAGAAAAGGCAAGCTCAATCAAAGATTATCAGAATTAGAAAAAAAACCAAATCAAAATGCAGAGAAAAAAGGACAAATTTCTGAAAATTTAAGAATTTCAGAAAATGATAAAGAAAAAAATGAGAATAAAATAAACTTGTTAGAGCATCAACTTGAAGAAAATAAAACCAAGCTTAATGAAATTAAAGAAAGCTCTATTAGCGTAAGAGAAAAAAGAGCAAGTGCAAATGCTACAATAGTTGGATTAAATAAAAGGAAAAATGATTTAACAGAACGTGTTGAAAGTGAATTGAATATTAAAGAAGAAAATCTTTTAGATTTTTCAAATCTAGAAAAAGAAGAAGAGTTTCCAGATACAGTTACACAAGAAGAACTTTTAGATAAAAAAAAAAGAGATCGAGATAACCTAGGCTCTGTAAATTTAAGAGCAGATGAAGAGACAGGTAAATATAAAGATGAAATAATTAAAATGGAAAAAGATAGGGAAGATATTGTTACTGCAATAACTAAATTGAAAGATAGCATTAATGAATTAAACCAAAAAGGCAGGGAAAGATTATTAGATGCGTTTGACAAAGTAAGTCGTAAGTTTAATGAAGTCTATACAAAGTTATTTAATGGTGGAAGTGCAAAACTTGAACTTGTAGACTCCGATGATCCTTTGGATGCAGGTTTAGAATTACTTGTAAGCCCGCCGGGTAAAAGACTTCAATCAATCACACTATTATCTGGCGGTGAACAAGCTTTAACTGCGCTCTCTCTTATTTTTGCAGTTTTTTTGACAAATCCTGCACCAATATGTGTATTAGACGAAGTAGATGCTCCTTTAGATGACGCAAACGTTACTAGATTTTGTAATCTACTCGATGAATTAACAAGAATAACTAGTACAAAATTTATTATCGTAACACATCATGCTCTTACAATGTCAAAGATGGATAGACTTTATGGAGTAACGATGCCTGAAAAAGGTATTAGTCAACTGGTATCAGTAGATTTACAAAAAGCTGAAAGCTTAGTTGCGTAGAATGCCTAATGACTTAAAAACTCGCTTAAAGATTGCAAAATCTAAATTCAAAAAGAAAAATCCCTCAGACAATAATGACGAAAAATCCAGCTTTGGTAAGGCTTTTCAATTAAGTACGGAACTCGTATCTGCGGTATTAGTAGCCACAATTATAGGGTTTATTTTAGACAATTGGTTTGATACTAAACCGTGGTTAATAATAATATTTTTTTTTATTGGTGTGGCAGCAGGAATTATAAACGTTATCAGATCAGCAAAAAGAATGCAGAAAGACTAAATAAAAATGGCAGCAAACCCAATGTCTCAATTCAATGTTTACAGAATTGGGCCAGAAATAAAAGTCGGTGATATTGATATATCTTTTACTAATGCAAGTTTATTCATGGTCATTAGCACAATTACGATTCTTCTTATTTTTAATTTTGGAGCAAAAAGGAATTCGGTTATACCGTCTAAAATTCAGTTGCTTGGTGAATTAAGCTATTCGTTCATATCAAAAATGATTAGTGATACAGCGGGCTCAAAAGCGAAACCTTATTTTTCATTTATATTTTCGCTTTTTATGTTTGTGCTGTTTTGTAACATGTTGGGTATGATACCTTATACATTTACAGTAACTAGCCATATAATTGTAACATTTGTATTAGCGGCATTTATCTTTATTGGAGTAACAATAATAGGTTTTATTAAACATGGGTTTGGATATTTGAAATTATTTGTGCCAAGTGGCGTACCTATGGTTTTATTACCATTAATAGTAATTATAGAAATTATTTCATATTTAAGTAGACCAATCAGTCTTTCTGTCAGATTGTTTGCCAATATGATGGCGGGACACACAATGATGAAAGTATTCGGAAGCTTTGTTGTAAGCTTAGGAATAGTGGGAGGATGGCTTCCACTTAGTTTTTCGGTTGCACTTACTGGTTTAGAAATCTTAGTGGCATTTCTACAAGCTTATGTATTTGCAATTTTAACATGTATCTATTTGAATGATGCATTAAATTTACACCATTAAATTTATAGGAGGATATAATGGAACTAGAAGCAGCAAAAATGATTGGAGCAGGCTTAGCAGCTATCGCTCTAGCAGGTGCAGGAGTTGGCATAGGAATAATTTTCGGTAATTATCTTTCTGGAGCGATGAGAAATCCTTCAGCAGCTCAAAAACAATTTCCAAACCTGTTGTTAGGTTTCGCATTAGCAGAAGCTACTGGACTATTTGGGTTGGTTGTTGCATTAATTATTTTATTTGCATTTTAATTAATGTTTAAACAAATAATATTTAAATCTCTTGTTGTATATTTTTTATCTGTAAATCTTATACAAGCAGCTGAGAGTGGAGGAATGCCTCAGCTTGATCCTGAATTTTGGTATTCTCAAATATTCTGGTTGGTAATTACTTTTGGAATTTTGTATTTAGTTTTATCTAAAATAATCTTACCAAAAATAAGTGATAATCTTGAAATTAGAAAATCTCAGGTATTGGATAATTTAGAATTAGCAGAAAAGCAAAGAAATGATAGCGAAGCTAAATTAAAAGAATTTGATAATATTATTTTAAAATCAAAAATTGAAGCAAAAAATCTATTTAATGAATCAAGACAAAAATTATTAAATGATATAAATAAAAAGAAAGAAAAACTTGATGAAGAAATAGACAAAGAGTTAAAAATTGTAGAAGCTGAAATTGAAGAACTTAAAAATAAATCCCCTGAAAAAATAAATAAGATCGCAATTGAAACCTCTACTGATTTGATTAATCAATTAATTGGTGCCAGCGTTAATAATAGTAGCATTACAGCAATTGTTACTGACGTTTCCAACAAAAATAAAACTTTATGACATTTGACGCAACATTTTGGGTAGCTGTCTCATTCTTTATTTTTTTTGGAGCTTTAATTTATTTAAAAGTTCCAGGGAAAGTAAATGAAATTTTAGCTAACATGATTACTGACATCAAAAAAGAAATTGATGAAAGTGAAAAACTTAGAGCAGAAACAAAAAACATGCTAGATGAAGCTCAAAAGAAGTTAGATACTGCAGATAAAGAAGTAAATAAAATATTAAAACAAGCTAAAGACGACAGTGAAAAACTTGTATTAGAAATGAATGAAAAATTCCACAATTCTTCTGAAATAAAGAAAAATGCTGCTCAACAAAAAATTAATCAAATGAAAGAAAATGCTATTAAAGACATAAAAAATACATCTATCAAAATAGCCTTGGAGTCAGTTAAAAAAATCATATCCACATCAGTCGATAAAACTAAACTCGACAATCTTTTTGATAAAAATCTAGAAGAAACTAAAGCAGAATTAAAAAAAATTAATTCTTAAAATTTAACTTATATAGGTTAAGTTTAAATATTATGAATTCAATAATTATAGGTTCTGGGTTTGGAGGTATTGCGGCCGCTCTCCGTCTGAAAGCAAAAGGTCATAATGTTACTTTAGTTGAAAAACATAAAGACCTTGGTGGTAGAGCTAGAGTTTTCAAAAGAAATGGTTTTACATATGATGGCGGACCAACAGTTATTACAGCCCCATATCTTATTAACGAATTATTTGAACTATTTAAAAAAGATCCAAAAGATTATATCAAACTTCAACCGCTTAACACTTGGTATCAATTTATATTTGAGGATCAATCTAGATTTAATTATTCTGGAAACGAAATTGAGATGAAAAATCAAATCGGAAAAATTAATCATGAGGATATTGAAGGATATATAAAGCTAGTTAATTTTACAAAAAAAATTTTTGATAAAGGCTTTACTGAACTGGCTGATATACCATTTAATAAACCATTTGTAATGCTGCAACAATTGCCTGCTCTATTGAAATTAAAAAGTTACAAATCAGTTTATTCATTAGTCTCCTCTTTTGTTAAAAATGAAAAATTAAGAAGAATGTTGAGTATGCACCCGCTACTAGTTGGTGGCAATCCTTTTACTACAACATCAATATATGGATTGATTTTATATTTAGAAAAAAAATGGGGAATTCATTATTCAATGGGTGGAACAGGAAATATCATAAACGGTCTAGAAAAGTTAATGAATGAAGTTGGAGTGAAGGTTATTAAGGGACACGAAGTTAAAAAAATAAATTTAGATGATAAAAAAATTATAGGAGTTGAATTAGATAACGGGCAAAGTATTAGTGCAAGTTATATTGTATGTAATGCTGATCCTCCTGCAGTTTATGAAAATTTATTAAATGAGGATAAGAATAATTCGTTTTTATTTAATTGGAAAAAAAATAGAATGGAATACTCAATGGGATTGTTTGTTTATTATTTTGGAACTAAGAAAGTTTATGATGATATTGAACATCATACAATTAAATTTGGTAACAAATATAAAGAACATTTAGAAGATATTTTTGATAAAAAAAAATTAAATAACGATATTAGTTACTACCTACATAGACCTTCGGCAACTGATAAATCAATGGCTCCTGATGGTCATGATTGTTTTTATGTTCTTGTTCCAGTGCCTAATAATCAATCTAATATCGATTGGAATATTGAAGGTGAAAAAATGAAAAATTTAGTTATCGATAAGATGGAGAACGATCTAATGCCTAAACTAAGAGAAAATATTGTTGAAGATTTTTATTTAACTCCTGATTATTTTGAAAAGGATCTAAATACCAAATACGGTTCTGGATTTTCAATTCAACCAAAATTTACTCAATCTGCTTATTTTAGATTTCATAATAAATCAGAAGTTTATGATGGACTTTACTTTGTAGGTGCAGGCACTCATCCGGGTGCAGGAGTTCCCGGTGTTCTTTCGTCTGCTAAAGTTTTAGATAAAATAATTTAATGACAGAAAAAAACTATCTAGCTCTTTTTGCCAAATCCTTTAATTGGGCTGGTTTTTTTTTACCTAAAAATATTTATAATGACTGCTCTAAACTATACACCTTTTGTAGGGTGTTAGACGATTTAGTCGATGAAAAAATAGAGTTAGAATTAAGAATTAAAAGATTTAGCAAAATTAAAGATGTTTTTGAAAAATCTTATAAACAAGCTAATGACGATGGAATATTAGCAGATGAAAATGAATATGGTTCGATTGTTAACAATATGATTACTATTGCAGATAACAACAATATAAAAAAAATAATTTTAGATGACCTTATAGAAGGAGTTAGTTCAGATTTAAAATCAAAGGTTTATTTAAGATCTGTAAAAGATTTATTGATATATTCATATAGAGTTGCTGGAACTGTTGGTCTTATGATGGCTAAAATACTAAATGTAAATGATACAAGATCTTTAAAAGGAGCTATTGATTTGGGTATTGCAATGCAACTAACAAATATAGCAAGAGACGTAATTGAGGATAAAAAAATGAACAGGCAATATATAAAGTCAGATTTTGAAAATATTGAAGCAACTTTAAAACTTGCAGATATGTTTTATGAAAGTTCATTTAGTTCTATTAAGAATATCCCAATTAAGTACAGATTTGCAATTATTGTGGCTAGAAGAGTTTACAGACAGATTGGAAGAAAAATTAGAAAAAAAGGTGATATGAGTAATTATGAAAAATCTGGTAAAATATATGTCAATAATTTTGGTAAAATATTCCAAACATTTCTATCATTATTTGATTTATTGATACTTTTTTTAAAAAATACAGAGCCTCATCAAAGAGTAAGAGAGCATGAAATAATTAGCGAGGATATAAATCTTGATGAGAGACTTTGATTATATAATTTTAGGTGGTGGATGCGCAGGTTTATCTTTGGCCTACGAACTGAATATTAATAATAAATTTAAAAATAAAACATTGGCTATTGTTGAATTTAGAGAAGAATATAAGAGAGATAAAACATGGTCATTCTGGAAGGTTACTGATCATAATTTTGAGGATTGTGTAATTAAAAGTTGGAAAAATTTTTCTATAAATTCAAAATCAGGATCTCATGAAGTTGTAAATAAAGAATATCCTTATCAGACAATAGATAGTGGTTTATTTTATGATAAAATTCTAAAGCAATTAAAGCAAAATAAAAACATTGAATTTTTTAAAAACACAGATCAGTTAAGGTTAGATAATTCAATTATATTTAATAGCATTCCTAATTGGGGAAACTATAAAAACAAAATTTGGCAGCACTTTAAAGGTTTAGAAATTGAAACATCGAAAAATATTTTTGATGATGAAATTTTTAATTTAATGGACTTTGATTGTGACCAAAGAGATAACGTACATTTTTTTTATACTCTGCCGTTTGCAAAAAATAAAGCTTTAATTGAAACGACCTGGTTATCTAAAATGGATGATAAATCATTGAAAGATTATGATATTCAGTTGGAAAAATATATCAAAGAAACTCTTAAAATAACTAATTATAAAATTACTTATCAAGAAGAAGGGGCTATTCCTTTATTCTATCCGCCAAATAAAATTGAGAAAAATATAATTAATATTGGATCCAGTGGAGGTATGACACGATTGAGCACTGGATATACTTTTCTTAATATTCAAGATCATAGTAAACATATATCTAAAAATATTGAAAAAATTCAAAGCTTGAAACCTTACCATATCGGAAAAAAATATGAATTCCTTGATAATATATTTTTAAAAGTTTTAAAAAAGCATCCAGATAAAATGCCAAAAATATTTTTAAATATGTTTAAAGCACCACCTCAAAAAGTTATAAAATTTTTATCAAATAAAAGTAATATTTTTGAAGATTTTGCTATAATTTTAAGAATGCCAAAATGGATTTTTATTAAAAATATTTTTTAATTAATATGAATAAAATTAGTTTTTACCATTCACTTATATTTTTTAATTTATGTATTTTTTTATCTGCTTTTGAATATTTAAGAGACAACAACTTGCTTATTATGTCTTTGTTCTTAATATTAAGTTTAGGAATATCGCATGGTGCGCTGGATCATATGAAGGGACAAAAATTGATAAGAATACTTAATTTTAAATCAATTATATCATTTTATGTTTTATATATTTTAATCGGATTAAGTATAATTTTTTTATGGCTATTGTTTCCTAAAATTTTATTATTTGTTTTTTTAGTTGTTGCATCATTTCATTTTGGAAAGGAAGACTCTGAATTTATTAATTATACACCAAGTCAGGATTTGATTTATTTTTTTAAAGGCTCTCTTGTAGTTACTGCCCCAATATTATTTCACAAAGCTGAAACTTTGGAAATTTTCAATAATTTAAACTTTGATATTTCACAAAATCTATTAATTTCAAATGAGTTTTTATATTTATTTGTGATAGTTAGTTTTTTTGCAAATATTTTTATTTCATTGAACAAAAAAATTGAAATCAAATCAATTTTAATTATGGATTTTATATCTATTTTGCTATTAAACTATTTTTTAAACCCAATACTAGCATTTACAATATACTTCTGTTTTTTGCACTCAATTAGACATTCATTTAAATTATCAAACGAACTTAATAAAAATAACATTATTAAAGGAATTAAAAAATTTATAATCAAAGCAATACCCTTAACAATTTTAACTTCTATTTTGTTCTTAATATCTCTTTTATTTTTGAAAAATTTTTACTTTTTTGATAGTGCTATATCAAAAGTAATATTTATTGGATTGGCGTCCCTAACGTTTCCGCATATATTGCTGGAATATTTAATTGAGAAAAATGAATAAGCATAAAATAAAAATATTACTTGCTGCACCAAGAGGTTTTTGTGCGGGTGTAGATAGAGCCATAGAAATAGTAAAAAAAAGTATAGATAAATTTGGTGCCCCAGTTTATGTAAGACACGAAATTGTTCATAATAAACATGTAGTTGAAAGTCTAAAAGAGATCGGAGCTATTTTTGTCGAAGAGTTAAGTGAGATAAAGGACAAAACTAGACCGGTTATATTTTCTGCACACGGTGTTCCAAAATCTGTACCTGAAGAAGCAGAAGGCTTAAAAATGACTTATGTAGATGCAACTTGTCCTTTGGTATCAAAAGTTCATCGAGAAGCTGAAAATTTACATAAAGCAGGTAATCATATTTTATTAATAGGTCATAAAAATCATCCAGAAGTTATAGGAACAATAGGACAGCTACCAAATGGATCTATCGATTTAATAGAGTCAATAGAAGATGTTGAAAACTATAAGAGCGCCAAAAAAAATATAGCTTATGTTACACAAACAACTTTGTCAGTAGATGACACGAAGGACATAATAGAAAAATTAAGATTAAAATTTCCTGAAATTAAAGAGCCAAAAAAAGAAGATATTTGTTATGCAACAACAAATAGGCAAAGTGCAGTTAAAAATATTGCAAAATTGTGTGAAATGTTTTTCGTTATAGGTAGTAGAAATTCATCAAATTCAGTCAGACTAGTTGAAGTAGCAAAAAACTCTGGTTGTGAAAAATCTTCTTTAATTCACTCAGAGAGCACAACTCCATTTGAGGAAATTGATAAGTGCAGCACTATTGGGATATCATCTGGAGCATCTGCCCCTGAAATTTTGGTTAATAATTTTATAAATAATCTTAAAGAAAAATATGATGTTGAAATTGAGGAAGTAGAAATTATAAAAGAAAATATAATTTTTAAAATTCCAAAAAAATTAAATTAATGGCTGTTTATACAAAAATTAATAAAACTGAAATTAAACAAATTGAAAACAGATTTAATATTGGAAAAATTTTAAGTTATTCTGGTATTAAAAAAGGAATAGAAAATACAAATTACCTTATAAAAACTAAAAGAAAGAAATATATTTTAACCATTTTTGAAAAAAGAGTTGATTCAAAAGATTTACCTTTTTTTATGAAATTGATGTACGGATTATCAAAATTGAAAATTAAATGTCCAGAGCCAGTCCGATCAATAAACGGAAAACATCTTGTAAAACTAAAAAATAAAAATGCATGCATTGTGAGTTTTCTAAATGGAAAAGATAAAAAAATTCTATCGCCAAAAGATTGCTATATTGTAGGTAAAAATATAGCTAGATTACATAATGCATCAAAAAAACTGAAACTTTATAGAAAAAATGCATTAGCAGTACCAAAATTAAATAAATTACTTTTTAGTATAAATAAAAAAATAGACAAAGTTCAAAAAAATATTTTATCTGATATGAAAAATGAATATAAATTTTTAAGAAAAACTTGGCCTAAAAATCTAAATTCAGGAATTATCCACTGTGATTTATTTATTGATAATATTTTTTTCTATAAAAGAAAATATTATGGATTTATAGATTTTTATTTTTCTGCAAATGACTTTTTGGGATATGAACTTTCAATTTGTATAAATGCTTTATGTTTTAATAAAAAGGGAAGAAAATATTTCTTAAATAAAAGTAAATCTACAAATCTGATTAAAGGATATGAAAGTATAAGAAAACTAACCAACAATGAGAAAAAATATTTTAATATACTTTGCAGAGGTTCAGCGCTTAGATATTTGCTAACAAGGGCTTATGATTATTTGAACACTCCAAAAGATGCTTATATAAAAATTAAAGATCCAAGAGAGTATATTCAAAAGCTAAACTATCATCAGAACATAAATAATTTTAAGGATTATCTTAAATAATGATCAAAATTTATACTGATGGCTCCTGTATTGGAAATCCAGGTAAAGGTGGTTGGGCAGCTATAATAATAAATGATGGAAAAAAAACGGAAATAAAAGGAAGTAAAAAAGATACAACAAATAATCAAATGGAATTATTGGCACCAATTAAAGCTCTTAAAAAAATTCCCAAAGGTAGCAAAGTTCAAATTTTCACAGATTCTAAATATGTAAAATCTGGAATTACTGAGTGGATTAATAATTGGAAAAAAAATGGTTGGAGAACTGCTAGTAAACAAAAAGTTAAAAATAAAGATCTTTGGATAGAACTAGATATCCTTGCAAATCAATTTGAAATTAAATGGAGTTGGGTAAAAGGACACTCCACAGATAAATTAAACAATGAAGTAGATTTAATTGCTAGAAGTGCTACAAACTTATAATTGGGGCACCTGGCAACAGAACGCCCCTTTCTATGAGAAAAATTTTAATTTTTAACAAAAACTCCTTCGAGTGGTCCTATCTCGACTTTTTTTTCATCTTTAAATTTAATTGTATATTTAAATTTTGTGCGGTTATAAACAATTACTCCTTTTTCATACATCTTAAATCCTAACCCTTTAGTTATTTCCATTCCTTTACTAATTTCTTTTCCAAGATTGGTATTATAAAATTCATAGAAATCATGGTAGTGATCATGATTAGGATTGGGATTGTTATCTCCATACAATATATATCCATTTTCGGGTATTACCATTGCCATAGCAGTAAATAATTTTGCAAATTTTATATTTTCTGGAGACGACCTATAATGAAACTTCCAATACTTATCTCTAGATAAATTTTTAAAAAACTTTTTATATGTTTTGTTATCGATTTTTTTTCCAAACTTCTCTAATTCTAATTTGTCAATTATTTCTTTGGATGGTGTCTTTGATATTCTCCAAGGATTTACCGCTATTATTCTAGGTTCTTGTAAATTTTGATCATGAAATTTAATTATATCTTCTATGTTTTTAATTTGATCACAAGAATATCCGCTGCTTAAATTTTTTTTATTCAATTCCATAAAAACTCCATTGATAGTGTCATGCGTTCCAGAATCTTTTCTCCAATTTGTGTTACCCATAATCAGAAAATCATCTCCGAGTTCATTTCTGACTTCTTTGACAATATTTTTTCTAGATTGTTTTACTTTAGATTTAGAAAATCCACTGGCAAATTCATGATCATCGTGCCACCAGTCAAATAAAATACCGTCCATAGTTTTGGTATTCTTTTTTATTATATTCGTTATGAATTTAGGATAATCGATATGTGTATGATCAATATTTATTTTATCTTTATATTCAGTACCATCTTTCCATTTCTTTCTAGCAAATTTATAAATATCTCCATACCAATGATACGAACTCTTTGCTGAGTAATAATGCCAAAATATTTCTCTTATGCCAAAATTAAAACTTTTAGGTGGAATAATATTAGCATTATCCCAATAAAGACCATATTTATTAGAATCATACATATCTTTATGCCATGCTCTAAAAACGTTAATAGTTTTACGATTGGATAAAACCTCTTCTATTCTATTTGTTGGTGCTTTTCGGTTATATGGAACAGGTTCAGGTGCTAATACAAATTTTTCTTTTGGATTTTTTGGTGTTTTACAAGTTCCTGCATAAACAGGATATATCATTATCAAACTAATAACTATGATCGCTAAAAGTTTTTTCATTATATAAATTTAATCCCAATTCTCAGTGAAGTCGAGAAGCAAGGTTTTGGATATATGGTCAAACTTTCAATGAAGTCTTCAATTAAGTAGTTTGATAAAGTGAGCAAATATGCTACTTTCTAATCTAATACCGGGCAACAGAACGCCCCTAAAGAAAGGAGTAAAAATGGAAAAAGAAATGCTTGCAATAGCAAGAATTAAATCTGGTGAAGGAAAATTTGAAAAGTTTATGGGATTTATGCAGTCAGATGAGGGAATGGCAGTAAGAAAAACAATTGCCCATGTTGAAAAAACAGTTCCTGGAATGGCACCAGATAAAAGCTATGTTATGTTTAAAGTTTCAGTTCATAATGAAGAAGAAATGAAGAAATTTGCTTCGGGCAATAATCCTATAGCAAAACCTATTTTTGATGAATGTATCGAAATAGTTCAAATGTATGAATTGAGCCCAGTTAAACTTTAAATTTGAAATATTAAATTAAAGGATCTCTAAAATGCTTTCTGCCGAGGTCAGGCCGCATTGTTTAGTTTCTTTTTCAACTTGAATTTTTAGAACTTCTAAATTTTCAATGATCATTGCATAACGATTTGATCTAATACCCATTCCTTTTGAATTTCTATCAACTTCTGCACCAATAGCTTTTGTGAATAATAAATATGGATCAGATAACATTTTAATTTTATCTTCTGTATTATTAACATCTCCCCAAGCATTCATTACGTAAGGGTCATTTACGGAAATACAAAATATATTTTCTATTCCTTTTTCTTTTATTTTATTAGCATTTGCTACAAAACCTGGAAGATGAAGTTTTGAGCAGGTTGATGTAAATGCTCCAGGTAAACCAAACAAAATAATTTTACCATTACCTAAAATTTCACTTAATTTATTTTGTTTTGGTTCGCCATCAATTAAGTGGAAAATTTCAGTATCTGGTATTTGATCTTTTATTTTTATTTTCATATTGAATTCATTACGTAGTTTTTTACTTTTTCTAGATCGTTTGGAAGAACTTCAAATTTTTCTTGTTTGTCATTAACATATTTTAGACTATCCGGTAAATTCTCAGTTTTTGAAATTGCATCCTCTATCGCTTTTGGAAATTTGCAAGGATGTGCAGTTGATAATACAACGCAATTTTTTTCTAATCCAAGTTTTTTTACAGCGCCAATACCAACTGCAGTATGAGGATCAACTACTATTTGGTTTTCATCATTAATTGTCTTTATCATTTCAATAGTTTCATTTTCATCAAGCATCTCAGATGTAAAATTCTTTTTGATCTCGTCTAAATCACTTTTGTCGATTTTATATGTATTGTTTTTAATTTTACTCATTACATCTTTTGTAATCTCTGAATTGCAATCTTTTACATCGTATAAAAGTCTTTCAAAGTTACTT
>CACDLR010000012.1 GCA_902553695.1 uncultured Pelagibacteraceae bacterium
GCAAATCTCAGTGCTTCAAGACATAACTCTCCTGTGACAATAGAGTCTAAATTTTTATTTCCAGTAGTATTCACAGCCATATCGGACATAACAAGATCTACTTTATCATTAAAATAATTCATTATTTTATTTTTTGATAACTCCTCGTTAAAATCTCCAATAATTTGATATGAATTACCTATTGGCACCATTTTTTTTAAATCTATAGATAGAAGTTTACAATTTTTATATTTATTAATTACAAATTGTGACCATCCTCCTGGGGCTGCTCCCAAATCAATTACTGATAAACCATTTTTAATAATCTTATACTTATCATTGATTTCTTGTAATTTATAAACTGCTCTAGATCTAAAACCTTCTTGCTTAGATTTTTTAACGTAAATATCTCTATGTTGTCTATTAATCCATTCTTTTGATATTTTATTTTTTTTCAATTAGACGAATACCTTAAACTTTTAGAAACTTTATTTTTATTTAATGTTTCAATATCAATTTTTATGGACTTATCTATTCTCATATCTTTTCCATCTTTCCAAATACCAGCTGCAAGGTGCATTATTCCTATTGGAAGATTGGGTAGGAAAGGTTCTACAAATTTACTTTTATTTTCATCAAATTTTGGAAGTAAATTACTAGCAATCCAATTACAATTTATTGGTAAAAATTCTGTCTCTACTTCGTCGATATAAACACTCATATTTATAGCTAATCCCTCAGAACCGAATATTTGACCAGCAGATAATGTTTGAACTAAATTTTTTTGCCAAACATTCCAACATTTTGAATTTTTTTCTAATGAAAAAACACCTATATTAATGTGTGGAGCAAAAGCTAATTTTCTAGCCTTTTCAATTTCAATTTTCGAACTAATTGCATGTTTAAAATTTTGAGATTTAATTACTGCCAATTTGCCATATAACCATTTTACTTTAGACATTATTTTATATCCAGGGGCAATAGTTTGAGTAATTCCAAGTTTACCGTCTTCACAAGCTTTAAAATAAAGTTCAATTGATGACCACTCTTGAATCCAGGCATCACAATCAATCCATAAATACTTTTCATAGTTAGGGAAATATTTAGGTAGAAAGGCTCTTGAAACTTGACTTTTTAACCATTCTTTTCCCCTTACTTTAAATCCAGGCACCTCAATATCCCACTCTGCATTTTTGATTTCATCTACTTTTACTGAAAGAATTTTTTTTTGTTCTTCTGTTAGTCCAGCATCAAGTATACAAATTGCAATAGATTTTGATTTATCTAATTTTTGAATTGAATCTATTAGTTCTGTTAAAAGTTCAAAATAATTTGAGTCAGCTAGTGAAACTATTGTTTTTTCTTTCATTAAAGTATATCTTCATGATCATCACTATCATCAAATTGTGTCGAAAATTTTTTCTTTAATGATAGATAATGCATTGTACTTATAGGTATAATCAAAAGATATATTAAAGCTGTAATTAAAATAGTATTGAACGTAAAAATAAGCAATAAACCAAAAAATAGTACTATACTAAATAATAAAAATATTGTGGTACTTCTCTTGACTACAATTTTCTTTAAAGAGTATGTTGGGATTTTGCTTATTAAAAGCACAGAAATAAATAGAAATAAAATTGGAGCAAATAAATTATAATTTAGATCAATATATTGAATTTCACTAAAACTATAAATTAGCGGTATTAAAACTAAAATTCCTCCCGCCGGCGAAGGTACCCCCTCAAAAAAATTGTCCCTCCATGATGGTTCAGAATTAGAACTTATATTAAATCTTGCTAATCTCAATGCTACACAAACAACATAAATTAATGAAATTAACCAACCAATTCTTCCCAAATCTTTCATTACAAAAAAATACATTATAAATGCAGGTGCAACACCAAAACTTATCACATCTGTAAGGGAATCTAATTCTTTTCCAACTTTTGAGGCTCCACCAATTAATCTTGCAATTCTTCCATCTAAACCATCTATAATACCTGCAACGATAATTGCTATTACTGCCAATTCAAATCTACTATCAAATGCGAATTTAATTGATGTCAGTCCAATGCAAACTCCAACTAAAGTAAAAATATTTGGTAACAAAACCCTTGGATTTTTTGGTGGTACAATTTTAAAATTCTTTTTAGGTTCCATTTATCTTTTCGCTAATAATGTTTCACCAGCTATGGATTTTTGCTCTAATTTAACAAGTGGTTTGTAATTTTCAAAATATATATCTGCTCTGCTGCCAAATCTAATCATTCCAATTCTTGATCCTTGTTGAATAACATCATCTTTAGAGCATTCTGTTACAATTCTTCTAGCAATCAGTCCTGCTATTTGAACTACAATTATATCTTCATCAAATGAATTTTTAATTTTGTAATAACATCTTTCATTATCTTCACTTGCTTTATCCATAGAAGCATTAATAAATTTTCCTGCAAAATAATTTATTTCTGAAATTGAACCAGAGCATGGTGATCTATTTACATGACAATCAAATACGTTCATAAAAACGCTAATCTTTGTCATTTTTTTATTTTCTAACCCTAATTCTTTTGGCCCATTAACTTCCTCAACTTTTATTATTTCTCCATCGGCAGGGCTCACAAGATAATCTTCACTATTGATTGATTGTCTCTCTGGATCTCTAAAGAAATAATAACACCAGATAGTTAATACCAAACCTATTAATCCTAAAAAAGAACTAAAAAAATATAATACCAATGTTGCTATCCCGAATATAACTAAAAACTTATATCCCTCAGCGTGTATTTTTGGAAAGACTTTACTTATCATAACCTTTATTGCTAATTTTTTTTAAACATGTATATAAATCACTGTCTATTAAAAGATATACCAAAAATATGAGTAAAATTAAGGTTAAAAACCCTGTCGTCGAATTAGATGGCGATGAAATGACCCGAGTTATTTGGGAATTTATCAAGAATAAACTAATCCTACCTTATCTAGATATTGGTATCGAATATTACGATCTTGGTATGGAAAGTAGAGATAAAACAAACGATCAAATTACAGTTGATAGTGCCAATGCAATAAAAAAAACCGGAGTTGGTATAAAATGCGCAACAATAACGCCTGATGAGGGAAGAGTAGAAGAATTTAAATTAAAAAAAATGTGGCGTTCACCAAATGGAACTATAAGAAATATTATTGGTGGAACAGTATTTAGAGAACCAATTATTTGTAAAAATATTCCAAAGTTAGTTCCTTCTTGGACTGATCCAGTTGTTATAGGAAGACACGCTTTTGGAGACCAATATAGAGCTACTGATTTCTTGGTTCCAGGAAAAGGAAAATTAGAACTTAAATGGACATCTGAAGATGGCAATGATGAAAAAAAATTTGAAGTATTTAATTTTACAGGACCAGGTGTTGCATTATCTATGTACAATTTAGATAAATCAATTGAAGATTTTGCCAGATCTTGTTTAAATTATGGATTAATTAAAAAATGGCCAGTTTATCTTTCAACTAAAAATACAATTTTAAAAAAATATGATGGTAGATTTAAGGATATTTTTGAGAAAGTTTTTAATGAAGAGTTTAAGTCAGATTTTGAAAAAAATAAAATAACTTACGAACATAGATTAATTGATGATATGGTTGCATGTGCAATGAAATGGAGTGGAAAGTATATTTGGGCATGTAAAAACTACGACGGAGATGTTCAATCTGACACTGTTGCACAAGGATATGGTTCATTAGGATTAATGACAAGTGTATTATTAGCTCCCGATGGAAAAACCATGGAGGCAGAGGCAGCACATGGAACTGTAACAAGACATTTTAGAATGCATCAACAAGGCAAAGAAACTTCTACAAATCCAATTGCATCAATCTTTGCATGGACAAGAGGTTTGGCGCATAGAGGAAAACTAGATAACAATAATGGATTAATTAAATTTTCAGATACTCTAGAAAAAGTTTGTATAGATGCAGTTGAAGGTGGATCAATGACAAAAGACCTAGCAATTCTATTAAGTCCATCAACAAAATTCTTAACTACTAATCAATTTTTAGACGAATTGGATGGTAGATTAAAAAAGAAATTAAATTAAAGATTTAAGATTATTTAAAGCTTCATCTATTTTTGAGCTATCAACTCCACCAGCTTGAGCAAAATCTGGTCTTCCACCACCACCTTTTCCTCCAATAATCTCTGAACCTTTTTTAGCAAAATCAACAGCATTGTATTTTTTTGATAGACTGTCTGTTATTCCTACTGCTAATCCTATTTTATCATCTTTGCTTGCAAAAATAATTACAATACCTTCGCCTAATTCTTTTTTTCCTTTATCAACTAATTTTCTTAATTCTTTTGGTTGTAGGTCTTGAATTTTTTGAAGTCTAACCTTAGTTCCATTTATGGTTTCATCTTTAATAATATTTTTTGTTTTATCATCTAAAATTGATCCAACAGATAAATTATCTAATTGCTTTGTTAGCTCTTTTATTATTTCAGTAGGATTTTTTTTATCTAGATTTGGTTTTGCGCCAAGTTTAATTATTTTTTTTGAAAGTTCTTTTATAGTTTCCTCATTTTTCTGAGCAGAAAGATCAGATAGTTTTTCTTTATTTTTTAGATAATCATCTAATTGTTTTTCTCTTAAAGCTTCAACTCTTCTAACTCCAGCCGCAATTGATGATTGGCTTACAATTTTAAATTTACCGATATCACCTGTATTTCTTACATGCGTTCCTCCACATAATTCTGTAGAAAAATATTTATTTTTTTCATCACCCATTGATAAAACTCTTACTTCATCTCCATATTTTTCTCCAAATAATGCTAGCGCTCCATTATCTACAGCCTCTTTTGGTGTCATAAGTCTTGTTTTTACATCAGATTTAGTCTCAACCATTGAATTAACAAAACTTTCAATTTTCTCTATTTCTTCAGGTGAAATTGGCTTCATATGACTAAAGTCAAATCTCAATCTATCAGCCTCAACTAAAGATCCTTTTTGTGTAACGTGAGTCCCTAAAACTCTTCTCAATGATTCATGTAATAAGTGCGTTGCTGAATGATAGGCTCTTATATTTTCTCTTCTTTCAACGTCAATTTTTAGTTCAACACTTTCATTAATTTTAATTTCACCTGAAATTACTTTTCCATAATGAACAAACAGATCTCCTAATTTTTTTTGAACATCTGAAACTTCAAATTTACAATTGTTTGTTATTATTTCTCCAGTATCACCAACTTGTCCTCCAGATTCTCCATAAAAAGGTGTTTGATTTAAAATAATCATACCTTCATCACCAGCCTTTAAAGACTCGACTTGTTTGTTATTTTTTAACAAAGAATGAACAACACCCTCTGCTTGATCTGTTTCATATCCAAGAAACTCTGTTGCTCCCAATTTATCTCTTATTGCAAACCAAATATCATCAACTGCACTATCGCCAGAACCTTTCCAATTTTTCTTTGCAAGCTCCCTGCTTTGTTTCATTAGGTCATCAAATTTTTTATTATCTATTTCTAGTGATTTATTTTTTAAAATGTCTTGTGTTAAATCTAATGGAAATCCATAAGTATCGTAAAGTTTAAAAGCGACTTCACCTGGTAAAACTTTATCTATTTTTGTAATTTCTTCATCTAAAATTTTCATCCCTCTATCAAGAAGAACTAAAAATTTTTCTTCTTCCATCTTTAAAGTTTCTTTAATTAAAGCTTCTGCTCTTTTGAGTTCTGGATAGTTTCCGGACATTTCATCCATTAATGTTTTAAAAATATTATAAAAAATTGGTTCTTTAGATCCAAGTAAATGAGAGTGTCTCATTCCTCTTCTCATTATTCTTCTAAGAACATATCCTCTTCCTTCGTTTGAAGGTAAAACACCTTCAGCAATTAAAAACGAACTTGCTCTTAAGTGATCAGCTATAACTCTAAAGCTTGATAAATTATTTTGATCTGGCTTCTTTTTAACAGTTTCCGATGTAGCACTTATAATTTTTTTAAAATGATCTGTTTCATAATTGTCGTGAGTTCCTTGTAATAAGGCTGCAATTCTCTCTAAACCCATTCCAGTGTCTACAGATGGTTTTGGTAAATTAATTCTTTTATCTTTTGTAATCTGCTCAAACTGCATAAATACGAGATTCCATATTTCTATGTAACGATCACCATCTTGATCTTTTGTACCTGGCAAACCACCTTTTAACTTTTCTCCATGATCAAAAAAGATTTCAGAACAAGGACCGCATGGACCAGTTTCCCCCATCGACCAAAAATTATCTGAAGTTGGTATTCTAATTATCTTGTTTTCGCTTAAACCTGCAATTTTTTTCCAAAAGTTAAATGCTTCATCATCTTCATTAAAAACTGTTACATAAAGCCTATTTTTATCAATCCCAAAATCTTTAGTTACTAAATTCCATGCTAATTCTATTGCTTGATCTTTAAAATAATCGCCAAATGAAAAATTACCAAGCATTTCAAAAAATGTATGATGTCTAGGTGTATAACCAACATTTTCTAAATCGTTATGTTTTCCGCCAGCTCTAACACATTTTTGTGAGGTAGTTGCACGAACATAATCCCTTTTTTCAAGTCCTGTGAACACATTTTTGAACTGGACCATCCCTGAATTAGCAAACATCAATGTAGGATCGTTATTAGGAACTAAATTACTAGACTCCACAATAGTGTGATTATTTTTCTCAAAATATTTGAGAAATGTAGTTCTTATTTCATTTAGTGTTTTTGCCATATTCTCTAAAAATACAGCTTTTTTTTTCTATGTCTATATGTCTATATGGGAAAAAGGCGCTCTTTCGAGCGCCCTTTTAAACAACTAAAAGTTATCTGCTAATTTTTTTTGGAAGGTGCTTCTTCTTCAGCAGGTGCTACTTTCTCTTTTTCGATAGGATTTCCTTCGATTTTTTTAGAAATTAATCCAGCTTTTTCTCTTATAGTCATTTCAATTTCAGCAGCTGCTTTTGGATTTTGTTCAAGATAAAGTTTCGCATTTTCTTTACCTTGTCCGATTTTCTCACCTTTATAAGCATACCAAGCACCTGATTTTTCAACTATTTCAGCTTTAACGCCTAAATCAATCAACTCACCTGTTTTGCTAATTCCTTTTCCATACATTAAGTCAAACTCAACAACTTTAAATGGCGGTGCAACTTTGTTTTTCACAACTTTTACTCTTGTTGTGTTTCCAATTACTTCATCTTTATCTTTTATTGCACCTGTTCTTCTAATATCCATTCTAACAGAAGAATAGAATTTTAAAGAGTTACCGCCAGATGTTGTTTCTGGACTACCGAACATGACGCCAATTTTCATTCTGATTTGGTTAATGAAAATAACCATTGTATTTGTTCGTGAAATTGAGCCTGTTAACTTTCTTAAAGCTTGACTCATTAATCTTGCTTGAAGACCAACATGATGATCTCCCATATCGCCTTCTATTTCAGCTCTTGGAGTTAACGCTGCAACAGAGTCGACAACAAGTACTGACATTGAGCCTGATTTAATTAAAGTATCAGTAATTTCTAACGCTTGTTCGCCGGTATCTGGTTGAGAAATTAATAGCTCTTCAGTATCTACACCTAATTTTTTAGCATAAACTGGATCTAAAGCATGCTCTGCATCAACAAAGCCACAAATACCGCCAGCTTTTTGAGCTTCTGCAACAACTTGCAATGCTAATGTTGTTTTTCCAGATGACTCTGGCCCATAAATTTCAATAATTCTTCCTTTTGGAAGTCCGCCTATACCTAGTGCCAAGTCTAAGCTTAAAGATCCGGTAGAAACAGACTCTACGTCCATAGCTTTTTGTTGACCAAGTTTCATTACAGAACCTTTTCCAAAATTATCTGTAATTTGGCTTATTGCTGCATCTAAAGCTTTATTTTTTTCTTTATTTTCCAATTCTTTATCTTTTGTGGATTTCACCACTTTTAAGTTATTTTTCGTCATTTTTTGCCTCTTTTTTTAGGTTTTTTAACAGTCGAATCATGCTTTATTATGTACTACTTTTGTTCTCATTTGCAATATAAATATTTTTTTTGTTAAAAAAGGTTGATTTACTTGAGGTTTAGATAACTACTTGTGAGCAGTCCAATTGACTTTAAAAGATTATACTGAGCTAAAAGATAATTTCTCTCAGCATTAGCTAAAGAGATTTGGGCATTCAGTAATAAAGAGTTGGACTGAATTACATCTAAAGTAGATCTTGATCCTGCCCCACTCAAATACTCTGCTGTAATTCCCTCGTTTGCTATTTCAGCAGCTTTAACTTGAGCTTTAACAGAATTTAAAAAACTTTCGGATGATTGAAGATTTGCCCAGGCACTTGTAACTTCAGTTAAGTTATTCTTAATAGCATTATCTAAAAGTAATCTTTGCCTCGCTTTAATACTTTGATTTTTATCTATTGTAGCAAATTTTTTTCCACCAGAATAAAACGGCCAACTCACTGTTGCTTTTAAAACATCTTTTTCTCTTTGATCATAAGTAGCACTTAGATCTTCAGTATAAGATCTTTCAAGAGATAAGCTTGCTATTGGTGCTAAATCTGATTTTGCAATTGTAATATCTTTTTCGGCTTGCTCTAATTCTAATTCTGCAATTTTAACATCATGATTATTTTTTTTTGATAATTCAATAGCACTTTGTAAACTTGTTGGAATATTGACTATTGCTTCAATCGATTTCTCTAAAGTATTTATATCTATATTTCCAATTACATTCTCATAACTTAATTTACTAGTAACAACTTCATTTTGAGATTGAATGTATTGAGCTTCTGCACCTGCCAACGAAGACTCTGATTGTGCAACATCAGATAATTTGACTTCTCCTCTTTCTAATCTAATTCTATCTGTTTCTAATTGAGATATTTTTAGTTCAACATTTTTTCTGTTAATTTCTTCTTTTTCTTTTGCTGCGACTAGACCAGAATAAGCATCGATTGTTTTATATAAAATGTCTTGTTCTTTACTCAGTAATTTTGCTCTAGCTAAATCAATTCCAACTTTTTTCTTTTCATAATCAGCTCCTCTTCCAAAATCAATTAAAGTTTGCTCTAATTTTATTGAAGTTGAAAGTGGATCAACATCATTTATTGATGCATCTCCACCAGATTGATTTGTAAGCTTATTTGTATCCTCTTGACTTTTTGAGGTTGTAATAGTGGCACTTGGAAGATATTCACTTCTAATAATTTTTAGATCTTGCTCAGATACAATTAAATTCTCTCTTTCTGCATTTAATTCTACGTTGCTGTTATATGCTTCTTTCAAAGCCTGCAAAATTGTTTGTGCGGAAGCATTTCCAAAAAATAATAATGTTATAAATAATGCGGTAATTGTATTTTTCATTTTTTTTTATAAGTAGCTGAATTGATTTGATGTTTACTGTCTAATTTAAAAATAATCGAGGCATATTTTGGCGCGTCTTTAAACATATTTTGAGTAATTCTTTGGTAAGTTTGCATAAAATTAATTACATCGCCTTTACTCATAATTTTATGGTTCTTATTCTTTTTAGAATTAATCCATAATTTCTTTTCCTGCTTTATCCTCCATTGTTGAAGAATTTCAAAATTTTTTGCTTTTAAATAAATTAAAGAATTTAGTTGAGAAAATATTTTTTTATATTCTTTCTGAAGTTTTAAATTTACAAACTTTCTCCATTTCAAATTATAATCTTTAGTTCTTTCTAATGAGTTAATTGGTTTTTTAATTTTAGATATGCTTTGAGCTCTAGCACCTACACACCAACCCTCCAAAATAATCACATCTGGCTTTAAACTAACTTTGTACCATTTATTTTTTGAAAACCTATCATCTACAGATTTATCAAATTTTGGAACCCTTATTTTTGTAAATTTATTTTTTTTTACTCCTTTAAAAAAATTTGAAATTATATTGGTATCATGAGTACCAGGAACGCCCCTAGTCATAAGCAATGGATGTATTTTTTTAGATAAAGCTGATCTTTCTTTTCTTGTTTTGTAAAAATCATCTATTGAAATTTTAAATACTTTTAAATTAAAATATTTTGTTAATATAATTGTGACAATTGATGTCACTGTAGTTTTGCCTGTTCCTTGTCCACCTGCTAACCCTAGAATGAAAGGTTTTTTTTTGTTAACTTTTGATTCTATCCAAAAACAAAAAGGAATTAAAAATTTCTTTAACATTCTTTCTTTATTTTTAAATTTGTTTTCTTTTGTCTCTTGTGAAAAAATAAATTTAAAACAATTAGATTTTACTTTTTTGTAACAGTCTTCTACAGATTTCATAAATAGATTATTTTTTTTGATCTAATGGATGATTATTACCATCATTTACTGAAACATTTTCATAAGCAAAAGGATCGACTCCTTCAATACATGCTATATTTATCATATAAAGTTTTGGATTAATTCGTGGTCTTGTATGAGTAAAGATTCCACAAATTGAACAAAAAAAATGTTTAGCTGTATTTGTGTAGTATTGATATAAAGTTAACTTATCTTCACCTTTTATAATTTTCATATCATTTTCACCGACTGGGGACATCACATAACCTTTTCTTTTACATATTGAACAATTACATCTCATTACCTTTTCAAATTTTTCAGGCACATTAACCTCGGCCTCTACTGCTCCACAGTGACATGATAATTTTTTCATAGTTTCTCCTTATGTATTTCTTTCAATTTCAAACATTACTTCATTTCTTCTTAACATAGGTAAAGTAAAGGGTGAATTGTAAGTTGCTCTTATAGGCGGACTCAATATTGTTATTTTGTCCTCTTTTAATTGATTTTCCAAAATTTCTTTATGTTTAATAAAATTTTTATCAGATGCCCGTCCAGAATAAGTAATAGCAGCAAAATAACCACCTTTCATATTTAAAACTTTTACTTCTGAGTTAGATGGACTTGGCGTGTTATTTTCATCAAATTCTGATGGTAAATAAAATTGCATTGTCATATTGCCATTTTTTTCTATTTGAGTAACAGGCGCTGTCATTTTAATTTCTTGATTTTTTTCATTGCTGCCAGAAATGTAATTAAATAATTTTCTAAAACTACTATTTTGGTTAGACGTTTCTGTTTCAATAACTAGACGGTCAGAATATTTTCTAATTTCATAAACCTTGTTTACATCTAATGTCTCATATTTAAGTTGCTCAGTAGCCATAGAATTTGAAACTATAATTAAATTGAAGATAATTATTGATAAAATTTTTTTCATTTTAATATCTTTTTAAACTATCCTTGGTTTAAGTTATCCACAATAGCACAATATGTAGTTTCAATGTTCACGTTTTGATTCACTTTTGATTCACTTACAGACTCAAAATACAACCTAATTGACACTAGTGGATAACTTCTATAATAATATATGAGAACAAAATAAGAACATTTATGAAACTAACAATACCATACTATTTACATAAGGCTGGTGCGGGTTTTCCGTCTCCCGCAACGGACTATATTGAGGAAGATATAGATCTAAATGTTCATTTAATAAAAAATGTTCCGGCGACCTTCATTATTAGAGTTCAAGGAAAGTCAATGGTGGATGTAGGAATTAATGATGGTGATTTGCTGGTAGTTGATAAAAGTTTAACACCAAGAGAATTTTCAACTGTTATTGCAAATGTTCATGATGAACTTGTAGTTAAAACATTGGTTCAAGAAAGAGACAAAAAATTTTTAACATCAGGTTCTAAAAACTTTGATGATCGAATTTTAATTAATGAAGAAGAAGATATTTTTATATGGGGAGTAGTTACTTATGTTATCCACTCAGTATACTAAAAAAATAGCACTAGTTGATTGTAATTCTTTTTATGTTTCTTGTGAAAGATTATTCAATCCTAAAATAAGAAAAAAACCTGTTGTTGTTTTGTCTAATAACGATGGCTGCATAATATCAAGGTCTAACGAGGCAAAAGCTTTGGGTATTAAAATGGGCGAGCCTTATTTTAAAGGAAAAGATATTATCATAAAAAATAATGTACAAGTTTTTTCATCTAACTATTCATTATATGGAGATATCTCAAGAAGAGTTATGAGAACTCTCAAAAGATTTAATTCTGATATTGAAATTTATTCAATTGATGAAGCTTTTTTAGATTTATCTAATTTTACTGATCAAGAAGTTGAAAAAGTAGGAAAAGAGATTAGAGCTACAGTTTTACAATGGACGGGTATACCAACTAGTATCGGAATTGCTAAAACAAAAACTTTAAGTAAGGTTGCAAACCATATCGCAAAGAAAACACAATCAGGTGTGACTAGTTTAATTGGAATTGAAAATATTGATCCAATTTTAGAGAAAGTAGAAATTAACGATGTTTGGGGAGTTGGAAAGCAATTAACTAAATTTTATGAAAAAAATGGAATTTATAATGCTAAACAACTTAAGAATAAATCTAACACGTGGATTAAAAAGAGTTCAAATGTTTTAAGTTCAAGAACTGCAATGGAGCTTCGTGGAATTCCTTGTATTGATTTAGAAACCACAACATCAAAAAGAAAAAGTTGCGTTGTATCTAGATCGTTTGGAAAAAGAGTTGAAAAATTTCAAGAACTAAGAGAAGCGGTTGCGAATTATTGTTTGAATGCATCTGAAAAAATTAGATCAGAGTCTTTAGTTGCAAAAGCAATTACAGTTTTTGTTAGAACAAGTCCATTTCAAAGAAACTTTGGTTACTATTCAAATTCAAAAACAGTTGATTTTCCAATTGCAACAAATAATAGTATTGAAACTGTTAAAGTTGCAATGTCAATTTTAGATAGTATTTTTAAAAACGGATATCGGTATCAAAAAGCAGGTGTCATGTTAACAGGTTTATCAAACGCTGAAGGGAAGAAAAATTTATTCTCATCAGAAAAAGATGAAAAGATAAATAGTTTAATGAGATCGATTGATAATACTAATTATAGATATGGAAGATCAACTTTAAGTCTTGCAAGTGCTGGTGTTCAAAAAAGATGGAATATGAGAAGACAATATTCTTCTAAAATAGATACAGCTGATTTTTATTGTCTGCCAACAATTAGAACTTAATAATTAATTTTGAATTAACTTTAGAAGCTTTTCTTTGCTCTTTGTTCTAAATAAATTGTCATAATAAACAACTTGTGTAGGATATTCTCCATGCACTTCATCTTTCCATCTAGAAATCCAACTATGATAAATTCCAAATTTATTAAAAAATCGACCTCCATAACCTGTTCTTCCATCATAATCGTTAAAAAGAACATCATTTACGTACATTTTTGAAAATCCTTCTCCAGGTGGTTTGCCCATTTTTGTATGAAATATAATTGTAGTCCATTTATCTCTCATCTCATCGATGAAAAGATGTTTGATTATTTTTCCTGAAACATCGTGTCCATTTACTGGGAAATATCTGGGTTCCAAAACCCCATTTTTTACTCTCAACATCATCCTTGGATGCCTTTGTTGATTTGTATTTCCCCACTCATAGATTTGAAAAAGAGACGTACTAACAGGCTCAACTGTTTTAAAATCTATTGGCAAATAAATACTTACAGAAATCCATCTTTCCCCCGTGTATCTATTACTTGATGTAGAATATTCACTTCTAGCTCGATCACCTCCTCCATGTCCAACAACAGCATCTTTGCCGTTATTTTTGCAATCAGAATAATCTCCATCTTTATCTCTACCACAATCTCTTGGTAACAATATTATCTTCCAAGCTTTTTCACCTAAAGCTGGGGATGTAACATTTTCTCTAAATTTAGAAAGTTTCTTTCCATAAGCGACGCTTTTTTTCCATTGCAGATTTGTAATTTCTCTTGCACTAACTTCATTAGAAAAATTTATTGATCCTATTATTAGAAAACTTAAAGCTATTAAAGCTAAAATTTTATTCACTTAATTTCCTCTATATTTTCAATATTCGATAAAGATTCATTTAATTCTCCAATATTTTCTCTCCTCGAAATTACTAAAACTGAAATCATTAAAACCAAGACTGCTATTAAAGGAATCGAAGTTACATAATTTAGATTTTCAGAAATTAAAAAAATATAAATCAAAAAAAATAAAATTGATCTGATAATCACATTTATTTTAAATACTGCAATAATAGAAAGAGAATGTTTAATTAAATTAAAGAAACTCATTTTTGAAGGACCAAAATATCTTTCTCCCCTTATAGATGGAATAGTGGATCTATTTTTTTCTAATTTCGCTAAAGCGCCTGAAAAACTACTCCATGTAGCTTTTTCATTTATCATTTTTTCTATAGTTGATTTTGGTAAACAGGTATAATTCCCAAATTTAATTGAATGTCCTGTAAAGATAAAAGTAATTAGTTTATGAATAGTATATGATATTTTAAAAATTAATCCTTCAGATCTTTTTATTCTTTCACCAACTATTGGTTTTGAATTATCATAATTAAAAAATTCAATAAATTTAGAAATTTCCTGTGGTCTGTCTTCTCCATCACCATCCATAGGAATAATATAATCAAATTCTTCCTTTTCAAAAATATATTTTAGACCTGTTGCAATACATCTTGCGTGTCCTTGGTTATGCTTCATGTTGATAATCTTTATTGAATTTATTTTATCAGTATTAGAGATATCAATATTATTTTTTTCAGTTGAGGCGTCATTAACTAAAATTATTGAAAATTCTGCATTTAAATTACTTAATGTAGAATTAATATCTATTAATAATTTCGATACCGATTCAAAGTCATTAAAAACAGGAATTAATATTTTAATTTTCATTTAATAATTAATAAAAATTATATCTTATTCAGCCAACTATTTTTACTTTTTTCATCTAAAAATGAAGATTTAAAAGAGTTTTTTATTAAAACTTTTATATCTTCTATGCTTAAATTTAAGGCTTTAGAAGTTTCAATTAAATTTGTATTTAAATATCCACCAAAATAAGCTGGGTCATCTGAATTAACCATTACTCTAAGACCTGCATCTAACATTTTTTTTAAATTATGATTTTCAAGCTTATCAAAAACACAAAGTTTGATATTTGATAGAGGGCAAACAGTTAAAGGAATATTTTTCTCTCTAAGTACTTCAACAAGTTTATCATCTTTTAAACACTGTACCCCATGATCAATTCTTTTAACTTTTAATAATTTTAAACTATTCCATATATATTCTGGCGGCCCTTCCTCTCCAGCATGTGCAACTGTCAGAAAACCTTCTTTAATTGCAGCATCGAATAATTTTTTAAATTTTTGAGGTGGATTACCTTTCTCTGACGAATCTAAACCAACCCCAATTATTTTATCTTTATGTCTTATTGCGTCTTTTAAAACTTTAAAACAAAGTTTCTCATCTAAGTGTCGCAAAAAACACATTATAATTTTTGATGTAATGCCAAATTCGAAATTTGCTTTTTCTAACGCTTTATAAATTCCGTTAATAACTGTATTAAACTCTATTCCTCTTTCTGTATGTGATTGTGGATCAAAGAAAATCTCTGTATGAACTATATTATCTTCTTTACACCTTAAAATATATTCCCAAGTTAAGTCAAAAAAATCCTCCTCTGAAACTAATACATTTGATCCTTCGTAATAAATTTTCAAAAAAGAATCTAAATTTGTAAAATTGTAGGCAGATTTTATTTCATCAACAGATTTAAAGGGAATTTCTAACTTATTTCTTTTTGAGAGTTTAAACATTAATTCAGGCTCTAAACTTCCCTCAATATGCATATGCAACTCAGTCTTTGGAGTATTCTTTATATAATTTTCCAAATTTGTAAAATCATTCATAATTATTTATAAGTACCTACGCATATATCATCTATACAAACATATTCTTTGGCCTCATCAAGAATATTATTATTATCTAAAAAACCTTCCCATTTAGGTCTAGATTTTAAATGATATGAAAGATTACCTGCTTTCCATTCATCACCTATTACAAATTCAATTGGTTCATCAAAATTTTGGTCCCATTCTATTTGGACTTTTTGAGCTATTTTTTTTCCTGGATAATCCGTCCGCTTATCGTCTTTCAAAATTGAGACATAACCATATAAAGCTGGTGATAGTAAAAATAAAAATGATATTAAAAAAATAAATTTATTAAATTTTCTAATTATTATTTGCTTTTTAAACAAATATACCATCAATAAACCTAAAAAAAGGTAAAAGGGTGTCATCCACATAGTTCTTATTTTTGATCCGGTTAACATTGAAGTAGTTAATATCAAAATTAAAGGTAATACATTTATAAATATTAAATATAATAATTTTTTATCACTCAAATTAATTTTAATTTTTATTTTTTTTAATAAAATTAAGCTCAATCCAAAAAAAGGTATTAATATAACAAATTGTTTTAATATTAATTTAATAGGATTTATAAAATGATCTGATAATACGCCAACATCAAGTCCTGATCTAGCTAATCCATAAGTAATTGTTATATAATCATTATTACTTAACCAAATTAGATGTGGGATTAGTAATATTAAAAAAACTTCTACAGATATAAGATATTTAAATTGAAATTTTTTTTTTTTTAAGATGAACATGAAATAACTAAAAAAAAGAAAAATTGATAACAGTATATAAACAAAAAGATACTTTGATAATAGTCCCGCTGTAGCAGTAAATCCAATTAAAATTAAATAGATTATATTAGGATTATTATTTTCAAAAACTTTCCAAGCTAAATATACAGTTGCTGCCCAAAAAGGAAGTTGAGCAACATTAACATTGAATTCAGGAGTGGTAAAATTATAATAAAATATACTTTCAAGAATTAAAACAGAAATTAAACTAAGTTTTATATCGTTTAAAAATTCAATAGATAATTTAAATACTATATAAAAAGAAATAATTACAAATATTTGGCTTAATAAATAGTAAGCCCAATCTTGAGGGCCAAATAGTATAAAAAATAACTCAGGAAAAAAAGCGCTTCCAGGAGGATGTTTATTAAAACCCCAATCTAAATTACTACCCCAAGCTAAAGCTTCAATTACATCTAGTGGCAAGTTATTATTTACTAAGGCTGGAACTATTGTCCATGTAATTAGATGAACACTTAAAAAAATATAAAATAAATTTAACAATTTTTTTTTATTTACGTCCATTTTTATTAATTTACACAAATAATGCTTTCTTGACAGCAATCATTTGATGAATATATTCACCAGGTTTTAAATATTAAGATGGTTAAAATTTCCAAAAACTACACACCAAAAGAGTCTGAAAAATATATGTGTCCAAAACACTTGGCATTTTTTAAAAAAAAATTACAAGATTGGAAGACAGAACTTAAAAGAAGTAGTAACGAGGCAATATATAATAGTTCAATGGATGATAATAGTACATCTGCAGATATTGTTGATCAAGCAAGTTCTTATACGGAAAAAAATGTAGAACTAAGAGCAATAAACAGGCAAATTAAATTAATTTCAAAAATTGACTCTGCTTTAAAAAGAATTCAAGATGGAACTTATGGATTTTGTGCAGACACTGGAGAACCAATTGGTTTAAAAAGACTTATAGCTAGACCAGTAGCAACTTTATGTATTTCTGCTCAAGAAAAACATGAAAAAGAGGAGAAAGTTTACGCTGACGATTAAGTTCTTGGTATTTCTGAAGACTCATCCATAAATTTATACCCTCTAATCACAGCTGGCCTTGCTGCAATGGTTTCGTACCATTTACACAAGCTAGAATACTTTATTAATCCTATATCATGCCAATGGTGTCTCGCTATCCATGGCCATGTTGCAATATCTGCTATTGAATAATCTTTACCAGCTAAAAAATCATTTTCCTTAAGATGAATATTTAAAACTTCATAAATACTTTTTGTAATTTCAAAATATCTCTTTTCCCCTATTTCACTCAAGCCTTTGTTGAAACGATAAAAATAATGGTACTGGCCAATAAAAGGACCTATTGATCCCATTTGAGCCATTAGCCATTGATCAATTTTTAATTTATTTTTTTTTTCATAAAACTTTTCACTCTTTTCAGCTAAATAAATCAATATTGAACCAGACTCAAACACAGATACTTTATTATTTGAGTGATCAATTATTGCTGGTATTTTTGAAAAAGGACTTATTTTTTTAAATTCGGACTTAAATTGATCGCCCTTTGATAAATCTAATTTTGTGACTTTATATTTATATCCAATCTCCTCTAGCATAATGCTTACTTTTTTCCCATTTGGAGTGTCAGATGAAAATAATTCAATCACTCTTTCTTACCCAATCTTTTCAACAAGTTTGTAGATGTTGTTGTAAATTCAAATCGATATTTCTCATTTGGTCTAGCTAGTTTAAAGCATGCCCTTGCCGCAAGTGCTCCCTCATGAAATCCAGACAATATCAGTTTTAATTTTCCAGGATAGGTGCATATATCACCAACTGCATATATTCCTTTTTGATTTGTCTCAAATTTTTCTGTATCAACGCTTATTGTTTTTTTATCCAAGTTCAAACCCCAATTAGCAATTGGACCTAATTGCATAATCAATCCAAAAAAACCTAATACATAATCAGTTTTTAAATTTTTTATCTCATTATTATCATGTACAATATCAATACTTTCTAATTTATTGTCCCCTTTTACATTTTTAAGTTGATACTTAGTAAATAAATCTATTGTTCCATCTTTTTTTAATTCTAAAATTTTATTTACAGTCGATTGTGCTCCCCTAAATTCGTCCCTCCTATGTATTAAATTAACCTTTGCAACTTTGGATAATTCAACTGCCCAATCTAAAGCACTATCACCACCTCCAAAAATTGAAACTATTTTTCCTTTGAATATAGATTTATCCTTAACAGAGTATAAGATAGACTTATTTTCGTATTTTATACATTCCTTAGGAACAAATTTTCTGGGTTCAAATGATCCAACCCCACCTGCAATAATTATGTTGGGGGTATTAAATTCTGATCCTTTATTTGTTTTTACATTCCAATTACCATTACTTTTTTTTACTTCCTCAACTCTTTCACTTAAATGAAATTTAATATCAAATGGCTTTAACTGATTTATTAAATTATTTGTTAATTCTTCCCCGGTGCATTCAGGAACTGCAGGGATATCATAGATTGGTTTATCTGGATACAATTCGATACATTGTCCTCCAATTTTATCAAGATTGTCGACGACTTCACAACTTAAACCAATTAGTTTAAGTTGGTGAGCTGTAAATAGTCCAGTTGGACCGGCTCCAATTATTAATGCATCAGTTTTTATCATTAAACTTGTTTCTCAGGTAAATTAACTATCAATCCATCAAGTTCGTCTGATACTGTTAGTTGACAACTAAGCCTACTATTTGCTTTAGGTTCATAAGCTTGATCTAACATGTCTTCTTCTCCTTCGGCTTTTGATGGTATTTTATTAAACCAATTTTCTTTGACATAAACATGGCAAGTTGCACAAGCCATCGATCCTCCACAATCAGCATCAATACCCGGTATATCATTTTGAACAGCTCCTTCCATTACAGTTAATCCATTCTCAACATTAATTGTATGAGATTTGCCGTTATGCTCTATGTATGTGATTTTAGCCATTGTGTTTATATAATAATAAAAAAAAATAGGGCAAGTATGTAAAACATACCCGCCCTATTTATTAAAGTTCGATAAATTTAATTATCTTGCTCTAGCCGATGTATTTTGCATCGCAGCAGCCCAAATCACTAAACCGAAAGCGATTTTATTGATAAAGTCTGCAAGGTTGTAAATCACGTTTAGTGAATTTGCGTCTACACCACCTGTTAAGTAACCAAATACATAACCTAATGGGTAAATTGCCCAACCGATTGTTACGATCATTCTCATAGCGCCAAATGCAGTAGACAAACCTTTGTTACCACTTTTAGCCGCTGCTTTACCAGCTTCACCTGAGAATACTTCATATAAGATGTAGAACCATCCAGCCATACCGATTATGAAACCAAGTAATGCGTTGATGTATCCTGCTTCTCCTAAGTATCCACCGATTAGCATCACTAAAGATCCAATTAACAATCTCCAGAAAATACCACCTGGTACTTTTCTTACAGCTGCAAGAATTAAATAGAATTCAATCATCTGTAATGGCACAGTGATTAGCCAGTCAATGTATCTATATACTGTTGGTGACTCACCAGTTTGTACCCATACACCTCTCATGTACATGTAGTGGATAAATGCAATACCAGTTACAAGACCTGCAACTGTTACTGAAGTTTTCCAACCAGATGCAACTGATCCTCTTTCCATGAAAAAGAAAGCAGTAGCAGCTAACATACCCATTGAAATTACCCAGAAAGAAATTCCAACAAAGTCATCAGCAGCCAAGAGAACAGTTTCTGCGTTTGCAGCACCTGATAATCCCAATAGGGCTACAGTTGCTACCGCAAAAAGTTTAAGTTTTTTCATATTAAAAACTCCCTCTTTTGTTTATTTATAGTTTAAATTTAAACTACAGAACAACCATTATGGTCATTCCTAAGTTATGGGCTTAATAACAAAATTACTTAGGTAATAAAAGTTTTTTTGGGCATTAAAAAGTATTGATTTTACTATCTTTTTAAAATTAAATACAACCTGTAACATAAAATCTATATTAAAATGGTTCTTATTAACAAATCATAATGGGTCAAAAATTTAATCAAATTTATGAAAATTCAATCAAAAATCCTGAAGATTTTTGGAAAAATATTTCTGAAGATATCTTCTGGTTTAAAAAACCTACTAAAATTTTAAATAAATCAAATCCTCCATTTTATAGATGGTACGAAGATGGGATAACAAATACTTGTTACAATGCATTAGATCATCATATCGAACAAGGAAAGGGAGAAAAAATTGCATTAATTTATGATAGTCCAATAACTAATAGTAAAGCTAAATTCACATTTAACCAACTGAAAGAAAAAGTTTCAAAATTTGCAGGAGCTTTAGATAATCTTGGTATTAAAAAAGGCGACAGAGTTATTGTTTATATGCCAATGATACCAGAGGCAGTTGTTGCAATGCTAGCTTGTGGTCGAGTTGGGGCCATACACTCAGTGGTCTTTGGTGGTTTTGCATCTAATGAACTTGCAAGCAGAATTGATGACAGTAAAGCGAAACTTTTAGTTACTGCGTCTTGTGGTTTTGAACCTGGAAGAACTGTTGAATATCGACCTCTAGTTGATGGAGCTATAAAAATTGCAAAGCATAAATTAGAAAAAGTTGTTTTTTTTCAAAGAAAGGGTCATGAAATTAATTTGACTGCACCATTAGAGATATCTTGGGATGAGGCACTTTCAAATGCAAAAGATAAAGATTGTGTTGAAATGAAATCAAACGAATTTTCATACATATTGTATACATCAGGAACAACCGGAGTTCCAAAAGGAATTGTAAGAGATATTGGCGGGCATATCGTTGCCCTTAAATGGACTATGAAGAATATTTACAATATTGATGAAAATGATGTTTGGTGGTCAGCAAGTGACATTGGATGGATTGTTGGTCACTCTTATATAGTTTATGCACCCTTATTTAAAGGATGTACTACACTTTTATTTGAGGGAAAACCAGTAGGTACTCCCGATGCTGGTGTTTTTTGGAGAATTATATCTGATTATAAAATAAAATCTCTGTTTACAGCTCCAACGGCATTTAGAGCAATCAAAAAGGAGGATCCTGATGGAAAATTTTTTTCAAAATATGATCTAAGTTCATTTGAGTCTTTATTTTTAGCTGGAGAAAGAGCCGACCCAGATACGATTAAGTGGGCTGAAAATTTATTAAATGTCCCTGTTATTGATCATTGGTGGCAAACAGAAACAAGTTGGTCAATTAGTGGAAATTGTACAGGTATAGAAATGCAAAAAACGAAATATGGTTCTGCATGTAAACCAGTACCAGGTTATGACGTAAAAATAATTAAACCTGACAATAATTTAGCAAAACCAAATGAGATGGGCGATATAGTTGTAAAACTTCCTTTGCCTCCAGGAACTTTTCCTACATTATGGAATGCTGATCAAAGATATAAAGAAAACTATATGACAAATTATGAAGGTTATTATCAAACCTATGATGCAGGACATATTGATGAAGATGGTTATGTTTGGATCATGTCTAGAACAGATGACATCATTAATGTTGCGGGTCATAGATTGTCTACTGGCGCAATAGAGGAAGTTTTATCGGAACATCAGTCAGTAGCTGAATGTGCAGTTATTGGAATTAAAGACCAATTGAAAGGCCAGCTTCCAATTGGTCTTATTGCACTAAAAGCTGGTGTTACAAAAGAAAATGAAACTATATCTAAAGAATGTATTCAGATGGTTAGGGATAAAGTTGGACCTGTTGCAGCATTCAAAACTGCAATAGTTGTTAAAAGATTGCCTAAAACAAGATCAGGTAAAATATTAAGAGGTACAGTAAGAAAGATAGCTGATAAAGAAGAATATAAAATGCCAGCAACAATTGATGACCCAGCAATTTTAGATGAAATTAAAGAAAATTTAATGCAAAATGGTATTATAAAGTAATGCTTAAAACATATTTAATTTTAATTGCCGCTACTTTTTTTGAAGTTGCAGGTACAATGTTACTGCCAATAACAAAAGGATTTAGTAAGCCAATACCCACGGGTTTTCTGATTATATTTTATATTTGTGCATTTTTTTGCTTATCGATTGTTGTAACAAAGCTACCTTTAGCTGTAGTTTATGCAACTTGGTGCGGGCTGGGTATTTTCACAGTTGCAATACTTGGTTACCTTATTTACGGTCAAACATTAAGCTGGCAAGTTATCTTGGGATTATTTCTAATTGTTATGGGTCTAACTTTAGTTAATATGTATTCATCTAAAGTAATTAATTAAATATTAATGGTTTTCCACATGGATCTCCAATAATTTTTCCATCTTTCATTTTTATTTCTCCATTTATTACTGTTGCTACAGGAGTACCTTTAAACTTTTCTCCGTTAAACGGTGACCATTTACATTTACTTTCGATATTTTTATTTTTAATTTCTATTATCTTATTCATATCAACAATTGTAAAATCGGCGTCATAACCTTCTTTGATGAAACCTTTATTTTTAATTCCGAAAATTTTAATAGGGTTTTCACAAACAAAATTAATTAACTGATTTAGGGTTAGCTTTCCATTATTAACATGGTTTAACATTACTGGCATTAAAGTTTGTACTCCTGGCATTCCTGATGGTGAATTAGGATATTCTTTATCTTTGTTTACTTTTAAATGTGGGGCGTGATCAGAACCAATAGTATCATTATAATTATTTCTTACTGCATACCATAACCTATCGTAGTGAGATTTATCTCTTAAAGGGGGATTCATTTGTGCATAAGTTCCAAGTTTATTATAACAATCTGGGGCATACAAAGTTAAATGCTGAGGTGTAATTTCAAATGTTATATTCCCTTTATGCTGTGATAGGAAATCGATCTCCTCTTTTGTTGTAATATGAAGAATATGAGCTTTTTTATTGTAACGTTCAGCAATTTTTACAATTCTTCTTGTAGATGATATTGCGCATTCTACACTTCTCCATACCGGATGGGTATGAACATTTCCTTTTTTTATTAATTTTTTGTTTATATTTAAAATTGCCTCATCTTCTGAATGCACGGCAACAACTTTTGAACTATTTTGAAAAACTTTATTAATATCTTCTTCATCTGCAACTAATAAATTACCGGTTGATGATCCTGCGAAAAGTTTAATTCCACAACAACCTTCTAGATTTTTCAGGCTTGCTAAATCTTCAGAATTATCAGCTGTTGCACCAAAATAAAAAGCATAATTACAATACATTCTATTTTTAGCGAGATCTAATTTTTTTTGAAATTCCTTCATATTAGAAGTTGGAGGATTTGTATTTGGCATTTCAAATACACTTGTTATACCACCTGAAATTGCAGCTCTACTACCTGAATGAAGATCTTCAGTATCAGTTGATCCAGGTTCTCTAAAGTGTGTTTGTGTATCTATACATCCTGGTAAAACGGTTAGACCTTTAGCGTTGATTTCTTCTTTAGCTTTTTCTAAAATTTTACCAATCTGCTGAATTTTTTTATCTTTTATACCAACATCAACGTTTTTCAATTCACCATCGATGTAACATTGTCCATATTTTATTATTAGATCTAACATTTAGTAAAAAAATTACTATATTATATTCTATTGATAATCAATTATGAAAAAAGAAAGTATTTATATATTAGAGGATAGGGGAATTATTTATATTAATGGAGAAGATGCTTTTAATTATTTACAAAATATAATTAGTAATGATTTAAATAAAGTCTCAGATACTCAAAGTTGTTTTTCATATTTGTTAACTCCTCAAGGAAAATATTTGTTCGAATTTATTATTATTAAACACAAAAGTGGTTATTTTTTAGATTTTCCAAAATATCAAATGGACAACCTCTATAAACAGCTCAATTTATATAAATTACGTTCAAAAATAGAAATTATAAATCTATCAAATGAATTTGTAGTTGCTGCACTTTTAAAAGAGAATTTTACTGAATTTGAGAAAAATAATAAACTAGGAATAACTATTAAATTTAGAGAAGATGCAGTAATTTTAGATCCAAGATGTATAAAATTGGGTGCAAGAATAGTTATTAATTTAGAAAAACTGTATTTATCTGCAAAAAAATTAAATTTAAAAATTGCTAATATTGATGAGTATTATCAATTAAGTCATTCTCTTGGTATTCCAGGCTCAGATACAAAAAATTTTCAAAACAAAATATTTGGTTTAGAAACTAATTCAGAAGAATTAAATGCAATTGATTTTAAAAAAGGCTGTTATGTTGGTCAAGAAAATACAGCTAGAATGAAATTAAAAGAAAAAATTAGTAGAAAAATTTATTCTATACAAATTATTGAGGGAAATATTAATAATGATGACATAATTAAAATAAATAATACTGAGATAGGAAAGATTATTAACAACTCTAAATTTCCTTATGGACTTTTTAAATTTAAGGATCCTAATTTTAAAGTAGATAAAATTTTAATTACAGATAAAGCAAAAATAAAAGTTATCAAGCCATTTTGGTCTTAATCTTTAACAAGGAATTTTGACAGATCAGGCTTAAAATAATCTGGACCCTTCATTACTTTACCATGTTCATTATAAATCGGTTTACCATCTTTATCCAATTTGCTCATATTTGATTTTTGCACCTCATCAAAACATTTATCTAAATTAATTCCAAATGCATGGCCTGCTCCATACGTAACATATAAAATATCTGTAAGAGCATCGGCAACTTCGAGGATATCTTTTTCTTTTATTGCTTTAGTTAACTCATCTAATTCTTCTTGAATTAAACTCAGTCTTAGTGAATTAACTTTATCGCTTGAGAGTTCAGAGTTTTTTTTTAGTTCTTGTCCAAAGGTGCTCATAAATAAACCTACTTTTTCAAAATTAGTCATTTTTTTCTCCTTATTTTTTTCATCTGCTAGGATTTTTAAAATTTTTAATGTATAACATTTAAATACCTTTAATTATATTATGAAAATTAGAAAAGAATACGACAGCATAGGTAAAATTAATGTTCCTGTGGATAAGTATTGGGGTGCCTCTACACAAAGATCAAAAAAGTATTTTGATATTGGGGAATTTAAAGTTAGGCCAATACTTATAAAATCAATAGCTATAATAAAAAAATCTGCAGCAATAGTTCATAAAAAGGAAAGACAAATTATTTCAAAAATTGCAAATGCAATCATAAGTGCATCGAATGATGTTATTAATGGAAAACTTGATGATCATTTTCCATTGAAAGTTTGGCAAACAGGCTCTGGAACTCAAACAAATATGAATGTCAATGAGGTAATTGCAAATAGAGCTATTAAAATTTTAGGTGGAAAACTAGGATCAAAAAAACCAGTGCATCCAAACGATCATGTAAATAAATCTCAATCAACTAATGATGTGTTTCCGAGCGCGATGCATATTGCTATAGCCCTGGATACAAGGGATAAATTGATACCTTCTTTAAAATTATTAAATAATGAATTGAAAAAAAAAGTAAGACAATTTAAAAATGTAATTAAAGTAGGAAGAACACATCTTCAAGATGCTACTCCTTTAACGCTAGGACAAGAATTTTCTGGTTATCAATCTCAATTAGAAGATACAATATTAAGAATAAGCAAAGCACTTAAAGAGATTTTGTTTTTAGCTCAAGGAGGAACTGCTGTTGGAACAGGTATTAACTCTAAAAAAAACTTTGATAAAAAAATATGTAAAGAAATAAGTAAGATTACAAAAATTAAATTTAGTCCTGCCAAGAATAAATTTGCAGCATTAGCTGCTCATGATGCAATTGTAAATTTCTCTGGTACTTTAAATACAGCTGCAGTTTGTCTGATGAAAATTGCAAATGATATTAGATATCTTGGATCTGGTCCAAGAGCAGGATATGGGGAGTTAATTTTACCTGCTAATGAACCAGGCTCATCAATTATGCCTGGAAAAATTAATCCAACCCAATCTGAGGCGGTAACAATGGTATGTGTTAAAGTAATTGGAAATCATACTGGAATTACAATTGCAGGTTCTCAAGGTCAATTTGAATTGAATGTTTTTAAACCGTTAATTGCTCATAACATTCTTCAATCAATTGATTTGCTGTCAGATAGTTCAAATAACTTTGCAAAATTTTGTATTAAAGGAATTAAAGCAAATTTAAAAAAAATTAGAAAAGATTTGGATAACTCATTAATGCTTGTTACAGCCCTAGCTCCAATAATTGGGTATGACAACGCAGCAAAGATTGCAAAGAGAGCCCTCAAGAATGAAACTACTTTGAAATTTGAAGCAATAAAAAGTGGATTGATTAGTGAGAAAGATTATTTAAAAATTGTTGATCCAAAAAAAATGATCACTCCAAATTAAAAATTTTCTCATTTCTTAAAATATTTTTTAGTTGTTGAAAATTGTTAAATTTAAATAATTGATTATAATTTTTAAATCCCTTATCTGAAATTTGAGATATAAAACTTGATTTTGTATTATTATTATATTGGTATGTAAAATAAATATTTTCTGATAGAATTTTATCTTTTTTAAAGTTGAATAAGAATCTATTAAATTTATCTTGATCCAAAATATTTATTTTAATTTTCATTTGTAATATTTGATCAATATCCTCGAGATACTCATAATCGCTTATTTCTAATACAGCAAAGTCATTTAAGTAAAATTTTTTTTGATTAGAGTATAAATAAACGTCCTCAAAAATTAATTCTATAATTCCCTTATTTAAAGCTTTATAATCAATATTTATTAAATTTAGTTTTAAATTGCCTGATAAATTTTCATATTTTAATTTTTGATTTAGATAAATAAAATAAAAAATATTTTCAATTTCATCTAATTTTATTTTTTCAATATCCACATTTAAATCGAAATGAAATGGTTTAATATTAAGTGTACCTTCAATATTAAGATTAAAATTTTTGTTATTATTTTGATAAAAGCTAATTGTATTATCTTCAATATTATAATTAATTATATTCTTACGATTTATAAAACTAAATGTTAATTTTCCACTTTTATTAATTTTACTTGAATTAAAGTCTTCAACTAATCTGTTTTGTATCTGAACATTGGGGTTCTTGAATTCTAAGTTAACATCTTGAATATTAGGAGTATTATAGTCAATTAAATATTTATAATCATAATTTGTATCAAATATATTACCTTGTATTTTTAAAGTTTTTTTGTTGTTTACAAAATCAATTTTATAATCAAGATTTTTAATCGTTGAAATTAGAATTATTTCATCGTTTTTATCCTTAAAAAATAATTTACTCTTTTTTATTATAAGATGATTAATAATATTTTTTTTCATATTATTAATAAAATTTTTCAGGGATAAAGAATTTAAATAAAAATTTGCATTATTAATTTCTATTTTTTTTATTTTAAATTCATCATTTTTATATAAATCTGTTAATGAAATAAAAACTTTAACTTTTTTTAACCTAGAAATTAAATTTTTTTCATTGTCTTTGATTTTTAAATTGGCTTCTTTAATTAATAAATGAGGCGATGGAATAAATCTAAATGAAATATCCTCTAAATTTTGCATTTTAATTTTAAATTGGCTATTTATTGTATTTTCAATTTGCTGGTTGTATTTTGTATAGTTATAAAATGTAGGAATTGAAAAAAATATAGCTGTTCCAAAAAATATTATAAAAAAGATTACTACTAGATGAAAAGGATCTTGTTCTTTAAAAAAATTGCTTTTAAAAGGAAATATAAATGAATCTTTTTTCATGATTTTAAAAAGTATTTATACAACTTAAATTTGAAATGTTAAATTTTGATTATTTGCAAGTTTTGAACGATAAACAGAGGGAAGCTGTTACATATTTAAATGGTCCTCTTTTAATTGTAGCTGGCGCTGGATCAGGAAAAACAAAAGTATTAACTTCAAGGATTTGCCATATAATTTTATCTGGTAAAGCCTCACCAAATGAAATTTTGGCCGTAACCTTCACAAATAAAGCGGCAAATGAAATGTTAAGTAGAATTCTCATCAATTTAAAAAAGAAAAAGTTTGGCATGCCTTGGGTTGGTACGTTCCATTCTATATGTGTAAAAATTTTAAGGAAACATGCAAGAGCTGCAAATTTAAATTATAATTTTACCATACTAGATCAGGACGATCAAAAAAAATTAATTAAGAATATTTGTAAATCAGAAAATATTGATACAAAAAAAATATCACCCAACTATATACTTAATATAATTGAGAAGTGGAAAAATAAAGGTTGGTATCCAGATGATGTAATTTTAAAAAAAAGCGAAACATTGGAAGTATCTTTTTTAAAGATTTACAAAATATACCAATCCAAACTTCTTGATTTAAATGCTTGCGACTTTAATGACTTAATTCTTCATTGTATTAAAATTTTTGAAAAAAACCCTGATATTACTAAAATGTATTCAAAAAATTTTAGGTATATATTAGTTGATGAATATCAAGATACAAACTTCATTCAAAGTAAATGGCTTAAACTATTATCTAATGAGAATAAAAATATTTGTTGCGTTGGAGATGATGATCAGTCTATTTATAGTTGGAGAGGTGCAGAAATCAAGAATTTTTTAGAGTTTGATAAAAATTATGAGAATACTAAAATAATTAGATTAGAAAAAAATTATAGGTCTACTCAAAATATTTTATCTACTGCCTCAAGTCTGATTTCTAATAACGAAAACCGTGTAGGTAAAAATCTTTTTACTGATGGAGAGGAAGGTGAAAATGTATATTTAAATGGTTATAGAAGTGGAAAAGATGAGGCTATAGGTATAGGAGAAAAAATTGAGAAGTTAAAATCTAAATTTAAACTAAACAATATTTCAATTTTAGTAAGAGCAATTTTTCAGACTAGAGAATTTGAGGAACGATTTTTAAAAATTGGAATACCTTATAGAATTATTGGAGGAACAAAATTTTATGAGAGGGCAGAAATTAAAGATTGTATAGCCTATTTAAGGATTGTTAATCAACCAAGAGATGATTTATCTTTAGAGCGAATTATAAATGTACCTAAGAGATCAATTGGCGATACTACAATAAAAACGATATATGATT
>CACDLR010000013.1 GCA_902553695.1 uncultured Pelagibacteraceae bacterium
ATACTGTTGAAACTCATATATATAGATTAAGAAAAAAATTATTTGAAAAATTTGGTGACAATGAGTTTATTACTAACAATAAAAAGGGATATAAAATATTAAAATGAAAAAGAGAAATTTTATAGCAAAAGATTTGTTAACAAAAAAATATAGTCAAAAAAAAGTTAAACCTAAAAAAGGAAAAGGAAGCTTTAAAAGAAAAAAACTAAAGTCTCGCACCAATTTGTTGAATAACTTTTGATGACATTTCTGTTCCTTTTTCAAGGCTTTCTTTTACTGAAAGTTTATTTACATAGCCATGTAGAAATCCAGCTGCGAAAAGGTCGCCTGCGCCTGTGAGATCTACAATTTTAAGGTCTTTATGTATATCGCATTCAACAATTTCTTCACCCTGAATTGCAATCGCACCCTTTTCACCCCTAGTAATAACTACTAATTTATTCATTTGCTTCGAAAAGTTAACTACTTCATCAAAATTTTTAGCATCAATTAATGATATAAATTCTTGCTCATTAGCAAATGTTATATCCAATTTATTTTTAACTAACTCTAAAAAATGCTTTTTATGTCTATCCACACAAAACTGATCAGAAAGTGACATTGCAACTTTGTTTGCACTTTTAATCGCTTTATCAAATGCTTTCTTTGGTTCACCCTCATCCCAAAGATAGCCCTCTAAAAATATTATTTGACTTTGCTTGATAACATCAGAGTTAACATCATTTTCATTAATTTTTCCTGCGGTTCCTAAAAAAGTACACATTGTCCTCTCAGAATCAGGAGTGACTAATATTAAGCATGTTCCTGTTGGCAGCTCCTCCTTTTTTTTGGAATAAAAATATTCTACATTTTCTTTTTTCAAACCTTCTTCATATTTACTCCCAAATTCGTCATCAGAAACTTTACCTATAAATCCAACCTTATCTCCTAATTGAGATATTCCAACTATTGAGTTTGCAACTGATCCTCCAGAAACAGTTTTTTCAATTTTTAAATTTTTTAATAATTTTTTAAATTCAGTTTCATCAAAAATTAATTTCATTGTACTTTTCGTTAATTCATTTTGAGAGATAAAACTGTCATCAACTTTACAAATAACGTCAACAATTGCATTTCCTATTCCTAAAATTTTCATATTATGCTTTCTTTGTTTTTATTGGTTTTTTTCTATTAGGATAACAACTAGTACAAATTTTACAAGATATTCCATAGCATTCCCTTGCTTTACAAAATTCTCTTCCATAATAAATAATTTGAAGGTGAAGTTTATTCCAGTATCTTTTTGGAAATAAACGTTTTAAATCTTTTTCAGTTTGAATTACATCTTTTCCATTAGTAAGACCCCATCGTTGTGCAAGTCTATGAATATGTGTGTCTACTGGAAATGCAGGATATCCAAACCCTTGAGACATAACCACACTAGCAGTTTTATGTCCTACACCTGGTAGCTCTTCCAATTGTTCAAAAGTTTTTGGTACTCTACCTTTATATTTCTCTACTAAAGTTTTTGATAGATTATAAACACTTTTAGCTTTTATTCTAAAGATACCTATACTCCTAATTAATTTCTCAATCTTTTTTCTACCAAGCTTAACAAAATGCTCTGGTTTATTATATTTTGGATAGATATTTTTTGTTACATTGTTAACATTCAAATCAGTGCATTGAGCAGACAGCAGAACAGATATTAGTAACGTAAATATATTCCTATGTTTTAGAGGAATAGGAGTTTTTGGATAAGTCTTATTTAAAACTCTAAGAACAATTTTTGCTCTTTGAACTTCAGTCATTATTTAAAATTCAAAAGACTTCTCATCGAATAAAGACCTGGTTTTTTGCTATTCAGCCATTTAGCAGCTGTTAAGGCACCCTCAGAGTAAAGAGCTCTATCAAATGCTTCATGATTAAGAGTAATAATCTCTTTACCACTAGAAAATTTTACTTCATGTTCTCCAATAATTTCTCCTTTTCTTATTGAGTTAAAATTAATTTTTTTTCCATATGGAAAAGATTTTTTATTTAAATATTTTTTACCAATTAAATTATAGAAGTTTTTATTTTTACCAATTGCAATACCTTTTCCTAACATTAAGGCAGTACCTGATGGATGATCTTTTTTATGTCTATGGTGTACCTCAAAAACTTTACTTAGGTAATTATTCCCAAGTGAAGCAGACGTAATTTCTGTTAAATACATTAGGAGATTTATACCTAAGCTCATATTTCCTGCTTTTAAAATAGATATTTTTTTCGAGTATTTTTTAATTAAATTCTCTTCTTTTTTAGTGAAACCAGTTGTTCCTATAACAACTTTTTTTTTTAGTTTTGATGCAATTTTTAAAACTTCAAATGTGCATTTTGGAATTGTAAAATCAATTATAACATCAACTTTTTTAAAGGCTTTCTCATTATTTAAACTAATATTTATTCCATTAATTTTTTTATTAATTAATCTATTTTCAGTAAGAACAGTAACTGTAAAATTCCTATTGGATTTAGCAGACTTAATTATTTGCTGACCCATCCTTCCCATACATCCAGTAATTGCTAATTTAATTTTTTTCATGTGATAGAATTAATATGAATAGACTATATAAATTAGTCTAGTTTTTCCAGAAACTTTTGGCTTTTTGAAAGAATTTTTTTATACTTGGATTAGATTTGTCGTTTTCAATTTCTCTAAATTTTTCAAGTAATTCTTTTTGTTCACTATTTAAATTAACAGGAACCTCTGTATTTACCTGAACGTAAAGATCTCCATATCCACCACCTCTCATATGGGGCATTCCTTTTTCTCTAAGCCTAAATTGTTTTCCCGATTGGGTACCTGCTGGAATTTTAATTTTTGCCTTACTTCCATCAATTGTTGGTATTTCAATCGATGTTCCAAGTGCAGCATCTGCGATTGATACTGGGAACTCAAAAAATAAGTTCTCATCTGACCTTTTGAACAAGTCGTGCGAATAGACATTTATGAATAAATACAAATCTCCACTTCCAGCTCCTCTAGAGCCAGCTTCTCCTTTTCCTGAAAGTCTAATACGTGTACCATCATCAACGCCCTTTGGAATAGTAACTGACAGTCTTTTTGTTGCTTGTTTTTTTCCTTGTCCACCACAACTCGTGCATGGATGAGTTATTTCTTCACCAGCTCCACCACATTGTGGGCAGGTTTGTTGAACTGTAAAGAATCCCTGACTAGATCTTACTTGGCCTCGTCCTCCACACATTGAGCATGATCCAGCATCATGGCCTGCTTTGGAACCACTACCGCTACAAGTGTTACACTTTTCTGAAGTCGAAAATTTAATATCTTGCTTTTTGCCTTTATATGCTTCCTCTAAAGTAATTGATAAGTCATATCTTAGGTCTGAACCTCTATAGTTTGCTCTTCTTCCTCTTCTTCGTCCTCCACCAAAGCCCTCTCCAAAAAAATCCTCAAAAATATCTGAAAAGTGTTCTGAGAAATCAAAATTAGAAAAGCCACCTTGTCCTCTACCTCCATTTTCAAAAGCAGCATGACCAAAATTATCGTAGCTTTGCTTTCTTTCTGAATTTGATAGAACATGATAGGCTTCAGAAGCCTCTTTAAATTTTTCTTCTGCGGCTTTGTCATTTGGATTTTTATCTGGGTGGTACTTTACAGCTAATTTTCTATAAGCTGATTTAATTTGATCCGCTGAAGATGATTTATTTATGCCTAAAACCTCGTAATAATCTCTTTTTGCCATAAGTTAATTATAGACAAATAGTTGTTTTAAGCGCTTTTTTCTTTATTCTCGTCTTTTACTTCCTCAAAATCAGCATCAACAACATTGTCGTCTTTTTTATCCTCTTTATTTGTATCTTTTTTATCCTCAGGTTTAGCACCTTGTTGTGATTTATAAATTGCCTCACCCAGTTTCATTGATGCTTGAACAAGATCTTGAGTTTTCTTCTTAATTTCTTCTACGTCAGTTCCTTTTAAAGCATTTCTTAAGTTTGCTGATGCATCTTCAATTGATTTCTTGTCAGCATCTGAAACTTTAGATCCGTGTTCTTTAAGATTTTTTTCAGTTGAATGAATAAGTGTATCTGCTTGATTTCTTGAATCTACTGCTTCTCTCTTTTTCTTATCTGCATCTTTATTAGCTTCAGCTTCCTTTACCATTTTATTAATTTCTTCATCGCTTAATCCGCCAGAAGCTTGAATTTGTATTTTTTGTTCTTTTCCTGTTCCCTTGTCTTTAGCTGAAACATTTACTATTCCATTTGCATCTATATCAAATGTAACTTCAATCTGAGGAACTCCCCTAGGTGCTGGAGCAATTCCAACTAGTTCAAAATTTCCTAATAACTTATTATCTGACGCCATTTCTCTTTCACCCTGTAAAACTCTTATTGATACAGCGGGTTGGTTATCTTCTGCAGTTGAAAATACTTGGCTTTTTTTAGTTGGAATTGTTGTGTTTTTGTCAATTAATTTTGTGGAAACGCCACCCAATGTTTCAATACCTAAAGATAATGGAGTTACGTCCAATAGAAGCACATCTTTTACGTCACCTTGTAAAACACCTGCTTGTATTGCTGCACCCATGGCAACAACCTCGTCTGGGTTTACAGATTTATTCGGATCTTTTCCGAAAAAACTTTTTACTTCTTCTATTACTTTTGGCATTCTTGTCATACCACCGACAAGAACAATTTCGTCAATTTCACTTGCTGATAATCCGGCATCTTTTAAAGCAGTTTTACACGGAGGCAATGTTCTTGAAATCAAGTCTTCAACTAATGCTTCAAGTTTAGCTCTAGTCATTTTTAAATTTATATGTTTTGGTCCTGTTTTATCAGCTGTAATAAATGGAAGATTTATTTCTGTTTGAGTAGCAGATGATAATTCTATTTTTGCTTTCTCTGCGGCTTCTTTAAGTCTTTGTAAAGCAAGTTTGTCCGATTTCAAATCGATACCACTTTCTTTTTTAAATTCACTTAATAAATAGTTTACGATTGCGTTATCAAAATCTTCTCCACCTAAAAATGTATCACCATTCGTAGATTTTACTTCAAAAACACCATCGCCTAATTCAAGGATTGATACATCAAATGTTCCACCGCCTAAGTCGTACACAGCAATTTTTTTATTTGTTTTTTTATCTAGTCCGTAAGCTAGTGATGCAGCAGTTGGTTCATTTATAATTCTTAAAACTTCTAATCCAGCAATTTTACCAGCATCTTTAGTTGCTTGTCTTTGTGCATCATTAAAATAAGCCGGTACAGTAATCACAGCTTTGCTAACAGCTTGACCAAGATACTTTTCAGCTGTCTCTTTCATTTTCTGAAGAACGAAGGCTGATATTTGAGATGGAGAATATTTTTTACCTTTAGCTTCAATCCAAGCATCATTATTATCTGCTTTGATAATCTTATATGGAGCAGTCTCAATGTCCTTCTTAACTGTAGGATCCTCGAAGCCTCTACCAATTAATCTCTTTACTGCAAAAATAGTATTTTCTGGATTTGTTACAGCTTGTCTTTTTGCAGGTTGACCAACTAATTTTTCGTCTTCGTCAGTGAATGCTACAACAGAAGGTGTTGTTCTAGCTCCCTCGGCGTTCTCTAGCACTTTAGCTTGCGTACCGTCCATAATGGCCACACAAGAGTTTGTAGTTCCAAGGTCTATTCCAATTACTTTACTCATATTTTTGTCTCCAGTTCATATATGTTCAATTTTTCCATCTACAAGGGATTTCCTTACTTTTTTTCATCACCTTTTTCGATGTTTTCCGTTAAATTTTGCTGTTTTTTCTCTATTTTCTTAGCCACACCTACTAAAGAAGGTCTTAAAAGCCTATCTTTCATCATAAAACCTTTCTGGATTTCTTTAAGAATAATACCGTTCTCTTTATTCTCATCCTCAATCTCCATCATCGCTTGATGAAGATTTGGGTCAAGTTTTTTTCCAATAGAGTCTATTGGATGAATATTGTTTTTTTTTAAAATTGAGATCATATCCTTATAAATAATATCTAAATGATTTATAATTTTTTCAAAACCCTCTGAATTTTTCAAACTTTCATCATTCTCAAGAGTTATTTTAGATCTTTCAAGATTATCAATTAAATTTAATGTTTCTTTAGCAAAAGAAAATCCACCATATTCAAAAGCATCTTCTTTTTCTTTTTCATATCTTCTTCTTTGATTTTCCATCTCTGCATATTGTCTTACAATTTTTTCCTCTAATTCGACAATTTTATCCTCGGGACTTTTTTCCTCATTACTAACTTTTTCTGTATGCTGAGTAGGCTCCATCTTATCTTCTTTTTTAGGCGCCCCTTCATTAAGCATATCTTGATCTTCGGTCTTTTCTTTTTCCATTAACGGTATATGGTAAGAAAAATCGCAATTTCCAGATGTATAGAAAAAAAATAATTAAATTAGTCATAGGAACGAATAATCAAGGAAAAGTAAGGGAAATAAAGAAATTATTACCAAAAAGGGTTGAAATTAATACTCCAAAAAAGCTAAATATAAATAGTCCAAGAGAAACAGGATCTTCATTTCTAGAAAACTCATTAATTAAAGCTAAATATTTTTCAAACAAAACTAAGCAAATTTGTTTAGCCGACGACTCTGGTTTAGAAATTGATATTTTAGGAAAATTACCTGGCATATATTCAGCTAGATGGGCAGGAAAAAATTCAAATTTTAATTTAGCAATAATGAAAGTTTACAGAGAATTGAAAAAAAAAAATGTAAATTTTAATAAAAAAATTAAATGTAGATTTGTTTGCGCCTTGACAATTTATTGGCCAAACAAAAAATATTATCAATCGCAAGGAATAGTAGAAGGAATTTTATCTGATAAAGCAAAAGGTATTAATGGTTTTGGATATGATCCTATATTTATCCCAAAAGGATTTAAAATTACTTTCGGTCAAATGTTATTTTCTAAAAAATCTAAAATTGACCATAGATTTAAAGCTTTTAAGAAAATTAAAAGATTTTTCTAATTTTTTTATTTTCAATTACATAAAAATTTAGTTGATGTGTAATTATATTTTTATCTATCTCAAAAATACCTATTTTTCCTTTGAAGGAGTTTTTTTTATAAAAAATTTTATTATCCACAACAAAATTATTTTTGAAAAGCAAATAATAAACTAATCCAGTTAAATCATAACTCAAAAAAGCTATTTGGTTTGAATTAGAGTTATAATTTTCATTATATTTGTTTAAATAACTTACATATTTTTCATAATTAACAGATGGAAAATAAATTGGTTGAATCATATTTTCATTTATTAGACTATTATCAAACCATTGATTTAATGTAATGTATGTAACCCTGCTAGGTGGTATATCGGTATAAATAAATGACGTAGCAACACTTTTAAGACTTTCCTCAAAATCTGCAATAATAATAGAGTCAAAATTTATACCACCAATAGTATCGAGTTTTTTAAGTTGATTTATTTTGTTTTCTTTATTTACTTCGTTAGACTGCTCAACTCTTTTTATTTCATCTAACAAATTTTGCTTTCTGACTCTATATCTAGTTATATCTTCAATTTGTTTCGTAATTAATGTAGGATCTGGATCGTAAAAATATTTGTCTTTTAATTTAATTTTAGATCTTTTTACCCCAGCAATTATTTCATCAAGAACACCTGTATTAGGAGCAAGTAAAAAACTTCTTTCGATTTTATTTAAAGTTTGAAATTTTTTTATAGCGTTAAATTGTGAAATAGAATTAACACCTGCACTTATAATATTTTTATTAGAGCTTACAATTTTATTAGTAAAAGATATAAAAATTAAGTCTTCATTTAATTTTGTTAATTTTAAACTATTCTTTTTAAATATTGGTCCAATAATAATTTTTACACCTTCATCATATAGTTCTTGTGATACCTCAAGAGTTCTATCCGGATTATTCTGATTATCTTTCGGGATTATAAGTATTCTATCATCGTTAATATCATTTACTGCAAGTCTTACAGATTTTAAAACACTCTCACCAAGTTCTTTGTTTTCTCCTGATAGAGGAATGACCAATCCAATTTTGATCTTATTAGTTGCATATGAATTAAAACCAAAAAGTATTAAAAATGTAAGTAATGTATAAAATTTAATTATATATTTCATTTTATTGTAAATATTATAGCCTAGGATATGTCACTTAAAGAAGACAAAAATAAGATTAATAACGGTCTTTATGTAATATCGACTCCAATTGGAAACCTTAGGGATATAACCTTGCGTGCTCTGGATGTATTAATGAAATCCAACTCTATACTTTGTGAGGATACACGTGTTTCTAAGAAATTATTGTCTCATTATGGAATAAATAAAAGAACTATTTCCTACCATAAATTCAATGAAAAAAAAAACTCTGAAAAAATCATTCAAAGTCTAAAAAAAGGTGAGATAATATCTTTAATATCAGATGCAGGAACACCAACTATTTCTGATCCAGGAAAAGTTCTTTTGAAACAATGCATATATGAGAATATACCAATTATTCCTATACCAGGGCCCTCAGCAGTTACAACTTCAATATCTATTTCAGGTTTTTCTGATCAATTTTATTTTCACGGATTTTTATCTGAAAACAAAAATTTAATTAAAAAAGAATTTCAAATGTTTAAAAATCTTAAATGTTCAATAGTATTTTTTATTTCAGCTAAAAAATTGGTTAGTAAATTTGATATTTTAAAGGAATTCTTTCCAGAAAGAGAAATTTTAATTTGTAGAGAATTGACAAAAATACATGAAAGTTTTTATAGAGGAAATGTTTTAGAAATTAACAATCTTAATTTTAAGTCAAAAGGAGAAGTGACAGTTATTATCTCATCAGTCGAAAATATAACTAGAGAGGATCTAAACGAATCAGATAAAAAAAAAATCAAAAACTTAATAAAAAGTAAATCGGTGAAAGATATAGTTGGCATTTTTTCTCAAGAAAAAAATATTTCAAAATCAAAAATTTATAACTATTGTCTTCAAATAAAAAATGAAAAATAAATTTATATTAAATTTAATACTTCTATTTATTTTATCCTCATGTGTTGGAACTTCATCCCCGGGTATATTTGGTACAGGCGTTACAATTGCAATGGATCCAAGAACACTTGGAACCCAAATCGATGACTCAATTATGGATAAAAATCTAGATGCTAAACTATTAGCAACGGATAAAAGTTATCTGTTAAATGTAAGAACTAAAATTATAGATGGAAGAATATTTATTACAGGAAAGGTTAATAGTGTTGAAGAAAAACTTAAAATAACAAAAATGGCTTGGGAGATTAAGGGAGCCAGATCAGTAAAGAACGATTTAAAAATAAAAGATGAGTTTAATTTTAAACAATCTGCTAAAGACTTATTAATTACATCTCAATTAAGATCTGCTTTAATATTTAACAAAAAAACAAAAGCTGTAAATTATAATATTGATACATACAAAAAAAAAATTTACGTTTATGGAATAGCTGAAAGTATAGAGGAAAAAGATGAAGTTATTAATGAAGCTAAACAAATTTTAGACGTAGAAGATGTAATTGCTAGTATTCTGCTTGTTGATGACTTAAGAATTCAAAAAAATTAATTTATTTTTTATCGTAATCAATTATTTCAGCTGAATAAGCTGCTACCGAAGCTAAATTTAAAATTTCTGATGTAGAAGTTCTTAAAGGCGCAATTTCAATTGGCTCAGCTAATCCAATTAATAATGGACCTATTACTTTTGCCCTACTCATCGACTTAATAAGCTTAAATGAGATAGCTGATGCATGTAATCCTGGCATAATCAAAATATTCGCATTTCCGACAATTTCTGAAAATGGATAGAGTTCCTTAAATATTTCCTCAAGAGCAACATCTGGTTGCATCTCACCATCATATTTAAAATCTACTTTCTTTTTATTTAAAATCTCTACAGCTTCCCTTACTTTTGATGTCCTTTCAGTAGTGGGTTGTCCAAAAGTAGAGTGTGATAGGAAGGCTACCTTTGGATCCATTCCAAATAGTTTAGCAATTCTTGATGATGAAATTGCTATATCAGCTAACTGCTCTGAATTCGGCCACTCATTTACTGCTGTATCAGCTATTAAAACAGTTTTTCCTCTATTTACAACTAGGGTAAGACCAAAAATTATTTCACCTGGTCTTGCATCAACCACGGTTGATACCTTTTCTAATGAAGACGAATATCTTCTTGTATTACCTGTAACCATTGCATCTGCGTCTCCGCAACAAACCATACAGGTAGACCAAATAACTCGATCATTTCTTACTAATTTATCACAGTCTCTCTCTAACAAGCCCTGTTCTCTTTGGAGCTTTTTGAACAAATAATTTGTATATTTTTTTCTTTTTTCGCTGTCTGTAGAATTAACTATTTCTATATCTAGATTTTCAGTATAGCCAATTTCAGTAAGTTTTTTCTTAACCAAATCTTTTTTAGCAATCAAAATTGGTATTCCAAGACCACTATTCTTAAAAGCAATTGCAGCTTTTAAATTGTTTTCATCTTCTCCATCAGCAAACACAACTTTTTTTTGTTTTTTCTTGATCAATGAGTTTATCCCTTGCATAACTGTTACCGAAGGATCTAATCTATTTTTTAATTGCTCGGCATATAACTCAAAATCTTTTATCTCTTTTCTTGCCACCCCTGTTTTAATAGCAGCTTTAGCAACAGCAACAGGAATTACACTGATAAGTCTTGGGTCAAATGTTGATGGAATAATATATTCTTTTCCATAAATTGGTCTTGATCCACCCATCACTGATGCAACTTCATCAGGAACTCTTTCTTTTGCAAGATTTGCAATGGCATTTGCGGCTGCAACTTTCATCTCTTCATTGATTGTCTTAGCTCTTACATCTAACGCTCCTCTAAAAATATAAGGGAATCCAATAAGGTTATTAACTTGGTTGGGATAATCTGAACGACCTGTTGCTATAATTGCATCTGATCTTACCTCTTGAACTTTTTCAGGAGTTATTTCTGGATCAGGGTTAGCACAAGCAAAAATGATTGGATTTTTTGCCATTGATTTTACCATATCTTTTGTCAAAGCATCCTTTGCAGATAAACCTAAAAATACATCTGCGCCTTTTATCGCTTCCTCTAAATTCCTAAATTGTGTATCTACCGCATGCTTAGATTTCCACTGATCTAGCTTATCTCTGCCTCTATAAATTACACCCTTACGATCACACATTATAACATTTTCATTTCTAACTCCTGAATTTTTAAATAACTCTGTACAAGCAAGAGCCGAAGCCCCAGCTCCGTTAACAACTACTTTTACATCCTTTATTGACTTTCCAGTAATATCAAGGGCATTTATTAATCCTGCAGTCGTAATAATAGCTGTTCCATGTTGGTCGTCATGGAATATAGGAATATCAACTAACTCCTTTAGTTTTTCCTCAATGATAAAGCAATTGGGTGCCGCAATATCTTCTAAGTTGATACCACCAAAAGTAGAGGAAATATTTTTTATAGTATTTATTATTTCTTCATTATTTTCACTATCTATTTCAACATCTATCGAATCTATATCCGCAAACCGTTTAAATAGAACAGCCTTACCCTCCATGACAGGCTTTGAGGCTGCTGCACCAAGATTTCCCAAACCTAAAATTGCAGATCCATTGCTTATTACTGCTACCAGATTTCCTTTTGAGGTATAATCATAAGATAGATTGGAGTCTTTACTTATTTCAAGTACTGGAGAGGCAACCCCTGGTGAGTAAGCAAGGGCTAGATCTCTTTTTGTCGTCATTGACTTTGATGGGTTTATCTCAATTTTACCTGGTTTTCCTAATGAATGGAAATCCAAAGCTTCTTTTACTGTATAATGTTCAATCTTATTTTTTTTCATTTGATTTAATTAGATATACAAATAGAGCTAAATTAAGACTAATATGATTTATGAACTTAATTAAGTCAACAGGTACATTTAGTATCTTTCTTATTATTAGTAGAGTTCTTGGATATTTAAGAGACGTTTTAATTGCAATTTATCTTGGCTCAGGACCTATCGCTGATGCATTTTTTGTAGCATTTAGAATACCAAATACTTTTAGACGGCTTTTTTCAGAGGGATCTTTTAATGCTGCATTTGTTCCAAGTTACTCTTCTGAGTTAGTTAAAGGTAAAGCTAAAGCCAGAATCTTTGCGAATGATATTTTCAATTTTTTAATGTTAGGACTATTAGTTATAGTCATAGTTATTGAGATTTTAATGCCTGGATTTATATATCTAATTGCACCAGGTTTTTACGAAGATCAAAGTAAACTTGATCTTACAATTTTACTCACAAGAATTACATTTCCTTTTTTACTTTTTATAAGTTTAGCTTCATTTTTTTCTGCAATACTAAACTCTCATAACAAATTTGCTGTTGCTGCAGCTGCCCCGATAATTTTAAATTTAATCTTGATTTTTATTATTATCTTAGAAAAAAAATTTAGCGATGATCTTGTAATATATTTATCTTATGGAGTATCATTAGCAGGATTAATACAATTGATATTTATTTATTTATTTTCAAAAAAATTTTTTTCACCGAGTTTTAATCTAAAATTAAGAATAACATCTAAAATTAAAAATTTTTTCAGTAAATTTCTGCCTGGGATTTTTTCTTCAGGCGTAACTCAGATTAATATTCTTGTTGGTACGATTATAGCATCTTTTCAAGCAAGCGCTGTATCATACTTATACTATGCTGATAGAATTTATCAAATCAATCTAGCTATTGCAGGAATTGCAATTGGAACAGTTATATTACCTAACTTGAGTAGATACATAAAAACAAATGACCAAAAAAAAATAAATTTTATACAAAATAAATCCTTTCAACTATGTTTGTTTTTAAGTCTTCCTGCCTCAATGGCATTGATCGTTGGTTCAGAAGAAATAACATCAGCATTATTTGGTTATGGAGCTTTTGATAATTTAAGTGTATTAAATTCTGCAGAAGCATTATATTATTTTGCAATTGGACTTCCGGCTTTTGCAATTACTAAAGTATTTTCAACTTTTTTATTTGCACGAGAAAATACCAAAACTCCTTTTTATTATTCATTGATTTCAGTATTAATAAATATATCAATCAGCATCTTATTTTTTAAACAAATTGGCTTTATTATAATACCTATAGCAACAAGTATAGCATCTTGGATAAATGCTATCTTATTGATGTATAAATTATCTACAAATAATTATTTTAAGTTAAGGAGTATTTTTAGTTTCTCAATATTAAAAATTATAAGCATCTCAATAATTTCAATATCAGTATTCTATATGTTGATAAATTTTGTTGAAGAATTTTTAGTTTATGAAAGCGAATTTAAACTATTTACTATAATTGTGTTAGTTATTATCACAATTTTTATTTATATTTTAATATCCATGATAACAAAAACTTTTAAATATTCAGATATTAAATTAAAGTATTAGATATATGCATAAAAAAATTTTTTCTGGAGTTCAACCCACAGGAAATCTTCATCTAGGAAATTACTTGGGAGCAATTAAGAACTTTGTTAACTTACAGAATGACCCAAATAATAATTGTATTTATTGCGTAGTAGACCTTCACGCGATTACAGTTAAACAAAATCCTAACGAACTAAAAAAAAATATTAGGGAGACAACAGCAGCTTTTATTGCTAGTGGCTTAGATTATAAAAAAAGTATAATTTTTAATCAGTCTTTAGTTTCTGCCCATTCGGAGGGATCATGGATATTTAGTTGTGTTGCTAGAATGGGCTGGTTAAATAGGATGACGCAATTTAAAGAAAAAGCTGGAAAAGATAAAGAAAAGGCAAGTGTAGGTCTTTATATTTACCCAATACTTATGGCTGCAGATATACTTCTTTACGATGCAACCCACGTCCCAGTTGGTGAAGATCAAAAACAACATCTCGAGCTTTCAAGAGATATAGCTAATAAGTTTAATTTAGATTTTAATTCACCTGATTTTTTAATTGCTCCAGAACCTTTAATACAAAAAAATTTTGCTAGAATAATGAGTTTAAAAGATGGGATGAAAAAAATGAGTAAATCTGACCCTTCTGAATTAAGCAGAATAAACTTAAATGATAGTAGTGATCAGATATCAAATAAAATTAAAAAAGCTAAAACAGACATAAAACCTCTTCCTGATAATGAAAAAGAACTATCTGGTAGACCGGAAGCTGAAAATTTGTTAGGTATTTATTCTAGCTTAAGTGATCAAACATTAGACAAAACTATCATAGAGTTTTCTGGAAAAAATTTTTCTGAATTTAAACAAAAATTAGCAAGTTTAGTTGTTGAAAAAATTGCTCCTATATCTTACGAAATAAATAAATTGTTAAAAGATGTAAAATTTCTAGATAAAGTTTTAAATGATGGTAGTGAGAAAGCCAATCAAATTGCTCAGAAAAAAATTGAAAATATGAAAAAAATCGTAGGTTTTTAACATCAAAAAAAATCTTTAAAAAAATATATTAATATTTATATACAGATTATGTTTGTACAAACTTTAAATACTCCAAATCCAAACTCATTAAAGTTCTTGCCAGGAGAAAAGGTATCAATATCAGGACCAATAGAATTTACGAACAAAACTCAAACTTCAAATGAGCTTGTAAGGAATATATTGTCTGTAAACGGAGTTGAGGGAGTATTTCTTTCTGATGATTTTTTATCTGTAAATAAAAATTCTGAAAAAGACTGGGAGGATGTAAAGCATATTATCATTTCATTTATTAACGAATACTATTCTGATGGGAAAAAATTTATATATGAAAATTCATCAGAAAAAAAAATAAATGAAAATCTCGACGAAATTGAAAAAAAAATTATAAGTATTTTAGAAACAAAAATAAGACCAGCGGTCGCAAGGGATGGTGGGGATATAAAATTTAGAGAATATAAAGATGGCAAGGTCAAAGTCGAAATGCAGGGAAGTTGTTCTGGATGTCCAAGCTCAACTATGACGTTAAAAAGAGGTGTTGAAAACCTGTTAAAACACTATATTCCAGAAATAAAAGAAGTTATTACAGTTTAAAATTTTATTCTTTAATGTTAAAAAACATCAAAATAAAATCAATGGACATCAAATCATTAAGAAAAATTCTTTTTAAAAGAGGTTTTTTATTATCAAAAAAGTCTCTAGTTAAAAAACAAAATAGCTTAAATAATCTTTATAAAATCTCATTAGCTTCTTTACTAATTATTTCTTTTTTTTATATTTTACCTAAATCTTATGATTTTGTAAGTAAACTTTTAAAACCTAATCAAGAAATTCAAAATTCTTCAAACCAAAAATTGAATCTGGCCCTTGAAGGTAAATTATTAGATGAATTTATTGAGAATGAAAAAAATAATTTTACAGATCAAGATTTAGTTTACCAAGAACTTTATGGTGAAGTTACAGAAGAAGATTTTTTAGAGAGTGGTGTAAGATTAAAGGCTTCTGTTTTGTATCAACTTTTTGAAGATACTAATTACAAATTAAGTGATGTGAGAATTAATAAAATAGCAAAACCAGTAGAAATTGGTAAATTACCTTATGAATTAAAAGAAATACAAAGTGTTAAGAAAAGAAAAGAATTATTTATACAAATAGTATTACCCTTAATACTAGAAGAAAATAATAAAATACTTCTCGATAGAAAAAAATTATTTGCTATTTTAAATAAAAATAATAACTCAAAATCAGATAATAACTGGATAAATAAAAAATTTAAACAATATGGAGTAACAACAAAAGATATACCAACTTTAAAAAGAAGAATGGATATTATTCCCCCATCAATGGCCATAGCTCAAGCTGCAAAGGAGACTGGTTGGGGAACATCAAGATTTGCTTTAGAGGGAAATGCATTGTTTGGTCAATGGACGTATACAGATAAAGGAATTAAACCTGCGGCAGCTGAAGCAGGCACAACACATAAAGTAATGATGTTTAATGTTTTAAAATCCTCAGTAAGAGCGTATGCAAGAAACTTAAATACTCATAAATCTTATAGAAAAATGAGATATGTTAGAGCAATTCAAAGAGATAATACAGGAAAACTAAATAGTAATGAATTAGTAGATTATCTAGATAATTATGCAGAAACAGGAAAAGAGTATACCGTAATACTAAAACAAATTATTGATCAAAACTCTTTAACTGATTTTGATGATGTAAAAATTCTTCCAAACAGTGAAGCAGTAAAAAATTTAATTTAGTTTTCAATAATATCTTTTACAACAAACTGCACTCCAAACCACCTCCACCCTTCATTGTCTTTTAAAGAGCAATTAATTCTTCCTCTACGAGATTTGAATTTATCTCTAAAATTAATTTTTAATATATTATTTTCTATTTCTAATTGTGAATTATCCCAACCGTTACCCTCATTTGAAAAACAATTTAAATTATTGATATTCTGTTCATCAAAAAATTCAACTTTCATAACAGGAGGATTATTATCAGTTATCATTTTATCTTCAGGAAAAACTTTTTTGTATTGTAACGGCAATAAATTAACCAAAAAACTAAATCGATTTATATCTCCGTACTTTTCATTTATTGGGAATCTTGGTAATTCATATTTGTCTTTATTTAAATCAATTACACCAGAATGTTGACCAAATGCAAATTTAAAATTACTCATGATAAAGGTTTTCTGAATTAAGCTCCACTCACCAAATGGATAAGAAAAAAATATTGGATTATAACCTAAATTATTTTCAAATATTCTAATAGATTTTTTTATATCTTCCTCAAAATCATTAGAACTAAAGTTTACTAAGTAGTCATGGGAATGCGAATGGTTTCCAATTGAAACAAAATCATTTTTCTCTAGTTCTTTTATTTGACTCCAATTCATATAGCCATTCTTACCCACTGCTTCTGTAGAAATAAAAATAATAAAAGGTATTTTATTTTCTTTTAGATAAGGCCATGCATTTTTGTAAAATGATTCATACCCGTCATCTATAGTTAGTAAAAATTTTTTTTCTGCTTTTTCTTTGTAGAAAATTTCATCTAATAAATTTGGATTTAAAAAATCAAAACCTGCAATTTTAATACTATCAATATGCTTTTTAAAAATTTCCATTTGTATATTTGTTGATGGATAATTTGATTCATTAAATCTATGATACATTATAGAAACTATTCCCTTTTCATTCGCGAAATATTTACTATAAGTATCCTCTGAATATGCTATTCCAAATTGAATTAAAATTATAATCATAATGAATAATTTGATCATAGACACTGCGGGTGAAAATATTTTTTTAAAAATCATATCTCAAGATAAAGAATATAATATTAAACATAATAACAGTAGAGAAAACTTTGATAAATTAGTAATTTTGGTTTTTAACTTTCTTAACAAAAATAAGATTGATTTATCTACGGTGGGGAATATTTTTGTAAATCAGGGTCCCGGTAAATATTCTAGTATTAGGTCAGCTATTAGTCTTGTAAAAGCCATTAAAATTTCATCAAAAGCAAACATTTATGGTTACTATACATCTCAAATTGTTGATAATAACTATGATAATTTATTAAAATTATTAGAAGAAGGGAGGTTGACAAAAAATTTTATTCAACCAAAATATTTAAATTAATTTTTAATTATGACTGAAACAATAGAACAAAAATGCATTGCAAAAGGTGTTAAACTTACAGAGCAAAGGAAAATAATTGCAAAAGTTATGTCAGAGTCAACCGACCATCCTGATGTAGATGAACTTTATACAAGAGTTTCAAAAATTGACTCAAAAATTAGTATTGCTACAGTTTATAGAACAGTAAAACTCTTTGAAGAATCAGGAATAGTCACTAAACATGATTTTAAAGGTGGTAAAGCAAGATACGAAGAACTTAACGAAAGTCACCATGACCATTTAATTGATATAAAAACAGGTGAAATAATTGAATTTGTTGACGATGAAATTGAAAAACTTCAAAAAAAAGTTGCAGAAAAATATGGATATGAGCTAGTAGACCATAAGCTTGAGCTTTATGGAGTAAAAAAAAATAAGTGAGTAAAAAAATATTTATCAAAACATTTGGATGTCAAATGAATGTTTATGATACAAATAGAATATACGATATCGTTAAAGACATTGGCTATATAAAAACAGAAGACCAGAAAAATGCTGATTGCTACGTCATAAATACATGCCACATTAGAGATAAAGCAAAAGAAAAAGTATTTCACGAAATTGGAAGAATTAAAGAAATATATTTAAATAAAAAAAAACCTATAATGGTAGTTGCAGGTTGCGTTGCACAAGCTGAGAATCAAGAAATGATGAAAAGAGAACCATATATTGATGTTGTTATTGGACCTCAATCTTATCATAAAATAAATAAAATTTTGAAAAATTTCCAAACCCATAAAAAAGAGGATGAGACAGAATTTGATACAATTGCTAAGTTTGATCTACTCGAAAAAACTAAAAACTCAGATAGTAAAGTGTCGTCTTTTTTAACTATTCAAGAAGGTTGCGATAAGTTTTGTCATTTTTGTGTTGTTCCATTCACAAGAGGACCAGAGTGTTCAAGATCATTTAATACGGTTTTAAAAGAGGCAGAGGAACTTATTAAAAATGGAGCAAAAGAAATTACTTTATTGGGTCAAAATGTAAATGCTTATAGTTATAATTTAAATAATAAAGAATTTAGACTTTCAAATATTATAAATGAATTAGAAAAATACTCAGAATTAAAAAGAATAAGATATACCACCTCTCACCCAGTGGATATGACAGAAGACTTAATTGAATGTTATTCCTCAAGTAAAAAATTGATGCCATTTATTCATCTGCCAATACAATCTGGTTCAAATAGGATATTAAAACTTATGAATAGAAAACACCAAGTAGAGGACTACTTAGATATTCATAGAAAATTACTAAAAATTAATCCTTTAATAAAGCTTTCTAGTGATTTTATAGTCGGCTATCCGGGCGAAAAAAGAAACGATTTTGATCAAACTATCGAACTTATAAAGAATATAAAATTTATAAACTCTTTTTCATTTATCTTTAGTTCTCGCCCAGGAACAAAAGCCTCAAAATTTGAAGAGCCAAACAATGTAGAGTCCAAAGAAAAATTAATTGAACTGCAGTCTTACTTATTTCAGAATCAAATTGAACATAATAAAAAATTGATAGGTAATGATATTAATGTGTTAGTAGAAAATAAAATAGCAAATCAGGGCAAGTATTTTGGAAGAAATAATTATTTTAATTCAGTAATTTTTGATGGAAATCAAAATGATATTGGTAAAATAGTTAAAATTAGTGTGGAAAATAGTAATCAAAATTCCCTTTTCGGCAAAACAATAAATAAGATGAAGGCTGCGTAATTGAAAAATATTGTCTCAAAAACAAAAAAATCTGATTTAAAATTTGTTTATTCTGAAAATAATACAATAAGTATAATTTTTTCTAGTAATGACGATTTGCTTGGCGTAGTAGGAGAATTTAATAATAACATTAAAGAGTTAGAGAAGATTACAAATACTTATATTTACTCAAGAGGAAATTCAATAATTCTGAAAAATGATCAAAACAAGAATGAAATAGTTAAAAATGCAATTACTTTTTTATACGATCAGTATATTATTAATGGATCTGTAGAAAAAAAGGATATAGTTTCGTCAATTAGTAAATTTATGATTAATGAAAAAAATAATTCAAAAGATAATATTAATTATATAATAAAAACTCCAAAAAAATCAGTTATCCCAAGATCTGAAAAACAAAAAAGTTATGTTAAAGCTCTTAGAAATAGTGACGTTGTCATTTCATCTGGTCCAGCTGGTACTGGGAAAACTTTTTTGGCAGTAGCAGTTGCATTAACTATGCTGTTAGATAAAAAAATAGAAAGAATCATTTTATCTAGACCAGCTGTTGAAGCTGGAGAAAGACTTGGATTTTTACCAGGTGATATGAGAGAAAAGGTAGATCCATATCTAAGACCTTTATATGACTCATTATACGACTTGCTAGATTATGAAAAAATTCAAAAAAAAATTGAAGTAGGAGATATTGAAATTGCTCCGTTAGCATTTATGAGGGGAAGAACATTAAAAAATTCTTTTGCAATTCTTGACGAAGCTCAAAATGCAACAGATACACAAATTAAAATGTTTTTAACTAGAATTGGAGAAAATTCAAAAATAGTTATTAACGGTGATCCATCTCAAATTGATCTACCAAATAAAAAATTATCTGGTTTAGATAGATCAAAAAAAATACTAGGTCACTTAAAAGAAATATCAATTATAGATTTTGATCACAATGATGTTGTCAGGCACCCACTTGTATCCAAAATTGTTAATGCTTATTCTATAAAGCAAAATAATGATTGAAGCTGAAGTTTTGGTTGAGTCAAAAAACTGGAAAAAAATTATTCAAAATCCCAAAAAAAAAATTAGAAACATCTTAAATAAATTTCCAAATAATTATAAATTCACAAGTAAAAAAGTATATATTTCGGTATTATTAACTAATAATTATAAAATTAAATTATTAAACAAAAAATTTAGAAAAAAAAATAAACCAACAGATATACTTTCCTTCCCTTTTTTAGAAAGAAAAAATTTCAATGAAAATATAGTAAATAAAAAAATTTATTTAGGAGATATAGCAATAAGCTATGAAGAATTTTGTAAGAAGAATAAAAATGATTACAAAAATGGTTTTATAAAAATATTTATTCATGGCTTTTTACATTTACTAAATTTTGATCACAAAACTAACAAAGATTACAAAGCAATGAGTCTTGTTGAAAATAAAATATTTAAGGAAATTAAAGGTTAAGTTGATTAAAATTAAATATAAAATTTACCTACAAAATATTTACTTATTTCTTATCGGTATAACTACATCCTTCAGTTTACCGCCATATAATTATTGGTTTATAAATTTTTTAACATTTAGTTTATTGTTTATTATTTTACATAAAAACCCTCAGGCAAATTTAAAACATTTTTTTCTATTTGGTTATTTTTTTGGTTTTGGATATTTTTTATCTAATATGTATTGGATACCACTTTCTCTTTCATATGATAATAATTTTAATTATTTAATTCCAGTTGCAATAATTTTAATACCAGCCTTTTTAAGTTTTTTTTATGCTTTTGCATTTTTAATATTTAAAATGTTTTTTAATCATCAAACAATTTTTATAAATATATTGAGTTTTTCATTAATCTTAGGTTTTTTTGAGTTTTTAAGAGGTACAATATTAACTGGTTTTCCATGGAACCTTTTTGCCTATTCGTTTTCAGAAAATCTCAATATTATCCAAATCACCTCTCTAATTGGTTCTTATGCATTTAATACTATATTGATTACAACGTTTTCTGCTTTTTCAATTTTGGTTTTATATAAAAATAAAAAGGAAATATACGCCTTAAGTATAGTCGTATTAATAGCCGCATCGATATATATTTATGGAACTTTCAAATTAAATGATTTTAAAAATTTAAAACCAGTAAAGCTTTCATATGAGGTTAAAGTTTTATCAACGAAAATTCCAATCGAAAGATTCTATTCTAATTTTGACGATGAGGAAATTTTAATAAATTTAATAAAATTAAGTAAACCTTGGGAAAACGAAAACTCAATTTTTGTATGGCCCGAGGGTATACTACCTAATATTAATTTAAGTAAATTAACAAATGAATATAATTATTTATTCGAGAAATCATTTAAAGAGAATCATTTTGTCATTTTAGGTATTAATGATGAAATTGAGAATGGAAAAAATAAAATCTATAATTCTTTATCCATAATTGATTACAAAGCCAATTTAATTCATAAATATTATAAAAATAAACTAGTACCTTTTGGAGAATTTTTACCATTAGAAAATATTCTAACAAAAATTGGATTGAGAAGTATAACTAATAATTATCAATCTTATACAGCGAGCGCAGATAGGAACATTTTTGAAATTGAAAAATATAATTTTGTTTTCTTGCCGTTAATTTGTTACGAAATAATATATTCGGGAAAACTATCAAACAATAATAATTATTCTTTCATAATTAATATATCTGAGGACGGTTGGTTTGGAAAATCAATAGGACCGTACCAACATTTTAGCCATAGTATTTTTAGATCTGTTGAATATGGAAAGTATACTTTAAGATCGGCAAATAACGGAATTTCTGCTATAATAGATCCATCTGGATCGATTCTTCAAAATATAGATACAAATAATGAAGGGGTTATATCTATAAAGGAAATTGTAAATACTGATAAAACGTTATTTTCTATATATGGTAATAAAATTTATTTTTTAATTATTTTATTATATATTTTTTTAATTTTTTCATTTAAAAAAATACAAAATGAATAATTTAAAAAATTATCTTTTTACTAGCGAATCTGTGTCCGAAGGTCATCCAGATAAAGTTTGTGATAGAATATCAGACATGGTTGTAGATTCTTATTTAAGCGAAGAACCTTATTCTAGGGTAGCTTGTGAGACATTAACAACAACTAATAAAGTCGTTTTAGCTGGTGAAGTTAGAGGTCCTAAAATTGAAAAAGATCACTTAATCCAAAAAGTTAGAGAGTGCATTAAAGATATTGGATATGATCAAGAGGGTTTTACTTGGAAAGAAGCTACAAAAGTAGAAAGCCACCTTCATTCTCAGTCTGCAGATATCGCAATGGGAGTAGATGCTTCTGGTAATAAAGATGAGGGAGCAGGAGATCAAGGAATAATGTTTGGTTATGCATGTCGTGAAACAGAAGTTTTAATGCCAGCACCAATTCATTATTCACATAAAATTTTAAGATTGATGGCAGAGGATAGAAAGTCAGGAAAATTAAAAAATATAGAACCTGACTCTAAAAGTCAAATTACAATAGAATATATAGATGGAGTTCCAGCTAACGTTAAATCTGTAGTTATTTCAACACAGCACTCACCTGATGTTAATCAATCTCAAGTAAGAGAATTAGTAAAACCATATATTGAAAAAGCAATTCCAAAAAAACTTCTTAGCGGATTAAATGAAAATGAAATTTATGTTAACCCTACAGGCAATTTTGTAATTGGGGGGCCAGATGGAGACAGTGGATTAACAGGAAGAAAAATTATTGTAGACACATATGGTGGTGCTGCCCCACATGGAGGTGGAGCATTTTCTGGAAAAGATCCTACAAAAGTTGATAGATCAGCAGCATATGCCTCTAGATATTTAGCGAAAAATGTAGTTGCTTCTAAAATTTCAGACAAATGTTTAATTCAATTGGCCTATGCAATCGGAGTTTCAAAACCTTTATCAATTTATGTTGATCTTTTCGAAAACGATGAAGAAAAAAATAGACATGTTGAAAAAGTTATAAAAGAAAATTTTGACTTAAGTCCAAGAGGAATAAGAGAAATGCTTGGTCTTAACAAAGCAATATATGAAAAAACAGCAGCGTATGGTCATTTTGGAAGAGATCCTGAACAAAATGGTTCATTTTCGTGGGAAAAAACAGATAAAGCTGATATTTTCTCTAAGTAAATAAAGTTGAAAATATAAAAAAAATACCTATATTTGCTTCACATTGTTGAAATTTCAAAATGGGCCTCGGCCCATTTTTTTTTGGAGAAAACAAATGTTAAATAGAAGAGCAGATAAACTAGAATTATTGAGAATTGCTGAAGCTGTAGCTTTAGAAAAGTCGATTGATAAAGAATTAATTATTAATTCAATGGAAACAGGTATTGCTAAAGCAGCTAGATCTAAATTTGGATCAGAAAATGATATAGTTGTGAGTATTAATAGAGAAAATGGAGATATAGAGATATATAGAAAGCTTATTATTTCTGAGAAACCTGAAAACCCAAATATTGAAATAAGCGTTAAAGAAGCTGTTCAGCTTGACGATAAAAATAAAGATAAAAAAATTGGAGAAGAGGTTTTACAAGTATTGCCTTCGTTTGATTTTGGAAGAATTGCTGCTCAGACAGCAAAGCAGGTAATAAGTTTTAATGTAAGAGAAGCAGAGAGAGATAGACAATTTAATGATTTTATAGATAAAAAAGATACGATACTTAGTGGAATAGTAAAAAGACTAGAATTTGGAAATGTGATAGTTGATCTTGGTAAGGCAGAGGGAATTATTCAAAAGAATGAAATGATACCAAGAGAGAATATAAAGGCTGGCGATAGAGTCAAAGCTTATTGCTTGGATGTAAGAAGAGAGCAAAGAGGTCAACAAATATTTCTTTCAAGAGCACATCCGAAATTTATGGAAAAATTATTTACATTAGAGGTCCCTGAAATTTATGATGGTTTAATTGAAATTATTACTTCTTCAAGAGATCCAGGTAGTAGAGCAAAAATTTGTGTTAAAGCTAAAGATAACTCATTAGATCCAGTTGGTGCATGTGTAGGTATGAGAGGTAGTAGAGTACAAGCGGTAGTTAATGAATTACAGGGTGAAAAAATAGATATAGTTAACTGGTCTGAAGACTTAGCTATAGTTGCAGCTAATGCTTTATCACCTGCAGAAATATTAAGAGTTAATGTTGATAGTAACCAAAAGAAAATAGATGTTATTCTTACAGACGAGAACTTGAGTAAAGCAATAGGAAGAAGAGGACAAAATGTAAGACTTGCTACTAAGCTTCTTAATCACGAAATCAATATTTTAACAGATCAAGAAGACTCAGAAAGAAGACAAATAGAATTTAAAGAAAAAACAGATAATTTTGTAAAAAATTTAGAATTAGATGAAACTTTAGGCCAACTTCTAGTAGCTGAAGGATTTTCTAATATAGAAGACATAAAGGATAGTAATATTGAAAGCCTTGTAAAAATAGAAGGTATTGAAGAAGAGACAGCTAAAGAACTGATTGATAGAGCAAAAGAATTTTACTTGAAAGATCAGGAAGAAATTTCAAATAGAGTGAAAAATTTGGGATTAGATGCTAATTTAATTGAACTACCAGGATTGACGCCAGGTATGTTAGTTACTCTTGGGGAGCAGAAAATTCTTACCCTCACAGATTTTGCCGATCTAGCATCTGATGAATTAACAGGTACATATGACGTAGTTAATGGTGAAAAAGTAAAAGTAAAAGGATATCTAGAGGACTTTGCTTTAACAAGACAAGAAGCAGATAATTTAATTATGTCAGCAAGAAATATTGTATACAAAGATTGAGAGATGACTTATGGACAAAAAAAAACTAAAACTTTCAATATCCGGAAATCCAAAAAAAACTATAAGTAATATTGAACAGGCTAAATCAGGTCCAAAAAATTCTGTAGTAATCAAGAATAACAAAGGTTTTCAAAAGAAAAAATTTTATAAAAATTCTACTACATCAGAAATACATAAAAAAACAAATTTAGGTACTGGATTTAAGAAATCATCTGGTAGTTTTTTTCCGAAAAAAGATATATCTGATTTTGAAAAGAGAAAGTTAGCAGAACAAAGAGCAACAAAAAGACTAAAAGGAGAAGTCACAAAAGAGAATAAAGAAAAAGGAATAAAAAAAAGAGAACTTAAACTTACAATATCACGAGCACTAAGTGATGAAGATGGAGTTGAAATAAGAGGTAGAAGTCTTGCGTCTATAAGAAGAGCTAGACAAAAAGAAAATAGAGATCAAATTAAAGACAATAAACAAGATTATAAACCTATAAAAAGAGAAGTTTCAATTCCTGAAGTTATAACAATAAGAGAATTAGCAAATAGGATGAGCGAACAGTCTAGTAATTTAATAAAACACCTTTTAACTATGGGTGTAAAAGCTACAATTAATCATGCTATTGATGGCGATATAGCTGAATACTTAGTCAAGGAATTTGGACACAATCCAATTAAAGAGGAAAAAGCAGAAGATATTATTAAAAAAATAAAAGAAGTAAAAAACCAAAACTTAAAATCTAGACCTCCTATAGTTACAGTCATGGGACATGTTGATCACGGTAAAACCTCATTGTTAGATGTTTTAAGAAAAGCAAATGTAGTTGAAGGAGAATATGGTGGAATTACACAGCATATTGGAGCATATCAAATTAATAAAGATTCAAGTAAAATTACTTTTATTGACACACCTGGACATGCAGCGTTCACCGAAATGCGTGCAAGAGGATCCAAATTAACAGACATTGTTGTTTTAGTTGTTGCAGCAGATGATGGTGTTAAACCACAAACAATTGAGTCAATTAAACATGCTAAAGCTGCAAATGTACCAATCGTTGTCGCTATAAACAAATGTGATTTACCAGATGCTGATCCACAAAAAATAAAAAATCAATTACTTGAACATGAATTAATAGCCGAAGATTTATCAGGTGATACTTTAATGATAGAAATTTCAACTAAAACTAAACAAAATTTAGAAAAGTTATTAGAATCAATAGTATTACAATCTGAGTTACTAGATTTAAAAACAGAGTTTGAAGCTGAAGCTAAAGGAATAGTATTAGAGTCTAAAATAGATATTGGTAGAGGTCCTGTTGTAAATATAGTAATTACGTCTGGTAATTTGAAAAAAGGTGATCACTTTGTTAGTGGAAAAAAATGGGGGAAGGTTAGAGCAATAATAAATGACCAAGGAAATAACATAGACATAGCTGAACCATCAACACCAGTAGAAGTTTTAGGTATTAATGGAGCTTCAAATGCAGGTGATGATTTTGTAGTATTATCCTCTGAAAAAGAAGCAAAAAATTTAGCTGAAGGAAGAGTAAATGAATCAAAAGAAGGTTCAAAAAGTTTAAGTTTTGCATCTAAAGATAATGCATTTTCTCAAAATAAATCAGAAGAGTTAAATATAATAATTAAATCTGATGTACATGGTTCTGCAGAAGCAATAAAATTTGCAGTATCAAAAATTAAACACGATGAAGTAAAAAGTAAAATATTACTATCTGATATTGGAATGGTAACTGAAACAGATATTACACTTGCCAAAGCGTCAGATGCTGTTGTAATCGCATTTAATGTAAAACCTAGCAAAGAAGCTAAAAAACTTGCAGAAAAGGAAAATATTAAAATTGAGAGTTTCAATATTATTTACGAACTGATTGACTTTATTAAAAAAAGAATGTCGGGATTGTTAACACCAGAAATTAACGAAGAAATTATAGGTACAGCAGAGGTTTTAGATATATTTAAGGTATCAAAGGTTGGGAAAGTTGCTGGATCAAAGGTTTTGAATGGCGAAATAAATCAAGACTCTAA